>DVJJ01000024.1 GCA_018716875.1 Candidatus Avoscillospira avistercoris | reverse complement strand
GGGCTTCATAGACCGTCTCCCGGGCCTCTTCATAGGGGATCTTCCGGCTGACACCCTCCACCAGCGGCGCATAGACATCGTACATGTGCAGTTCGTCCACACCCAGCAGCTTCTTGCGCAGACGGACGTAGCGGTGCATCTTGTCCATATTGCGGTTGACCGCATCGATCAGGTTGTGATACACGGGCACCGGCACCCGAGTCCCATCGAGAGAAGCCTCCAGGGCAGAGCCATAGTTACGGGCGTTTGCATAGAATTGCAGCTGCTTCACCTGGCCCGACAGCATGGTAGCCACAGTGTTGCGGAACTGACGGAAGGGAGCATACAAGTTCTGGAAGGCAGACTTCCGCAGCGCCCGGTCACTGCTCTCCATATACTGGCCGTAGGTGCCCTGAGTCAAAGGATAGGACTTCCCTTCCCCGTCCACAGCATCTTCAAAGGTCAAATCAGCGTCGCAGAACATGGAAAATGCCGCATTGGGCGTCTGGGCCATCTCGCCGGTACCGGCCAGCAGCTTTTCTTCTGCCGCAGAAAGAATATGGGCCCGACGGCTGCGGAGGTTCTCAAGATACCGGCGGTACAACTCCAGAGCAGGTTCGTCACGATAGAACTGTTCCAACACTGCATCCTCAATGGCCAGCACCTCCGGCGTCTCAAAGCTGGACGCTGCGGAGGCCTCCACCCAAACAGAGAGAATGCGGTCCGACATGGCCTGATAGGCCGCCACACGGGTATCCTCATCGGTGCGGCGCTGGGCATACTCCGCCAAATCGCTGAGCATCCGGTCCACACGGTCCTGCAGCTGCAAATAGTCGCAGAGCGTCCGGGCCGACTCCCCCAGCTTTCCGGCGTACTGCGGTACCTTTGCCAATTCTTTGCGCAGCTCTTCCAAAGCCTGCTCCCACTGCTGGTCGCTGGCAAACAAATCCTCAATGGCCCAAAGTTCTTCGGGCTTGCGCTGTGCGCGCTCCAACACCTTTGTTTCCATGTTGTATTCCTCCTGCGTCATAAAATTTTTTCAGCGCTATTGTACCATGTTTTGCACCGCTTTACAACGGACTCCATTGACATTAGCCTGCAGCTGTGCTACGGTTAACCGTGATTTTGCGAGGAAACGGGGAATCTCTATGAAATTACAACGGATCTCCAACGGGTTGCTGATTCTGGCGGCCATGATCTGGGGCGCCGCCTTTGTGGCTCAGTCTGCCGGTATGGACTATGTGGGACCGCTGACTTTCCTGGCCTGCCGCAGCGTCCTGGGCAGTGCCGTGCTGCTGCCGGTGATTGCGGTGCTTTCCCGCCGGGCCCTTGCCGCACCGCCCACCGGTTCCCGGCGGGACCTCTGGCTGGGCGGCAGTTTGTGCGGTGTGATTCTGTTCATCTCCGCCACCTTACAGCAGGTGGGTCTCCTGTACACCACCGCCGGAAAATCCGCCTTTGTCACGGCCCTCTATGTGGTTCTGGTTCCCCTGTGCAGTGTGCTGCTGGGCCGCCGGTTCCGGGTCACTCTGTGGATCAGCGCGGTTATTGCTGCGGCAGCCCTCTACCTTCTGTGTTTGGACGAGTCCCTCACCGTGGGGCCCGGCGAACTGCTGACGCTGGCCTGCGCTCTGTGTTTCGCCATTCACATTCTCGTCATCGACCACTTTTCCAGCCGGGTGGACGGCGTGAAGCTGTCCTGCATCCAGTTTGCTGTCTGTGCGGTACTGGCCTGGGTAGCTGCATTCCTGTGGGAGTCCCCCTCCTTGAATGCCATCGTCCAGTGTTGGCTGCCCATCGGTTACGCCGGTATTCTGTCCAGCGGCGTGGCTTTCACCTTGCAGATTGTGGCTCAGAAGTACACAAAACCGGCGGTGGCTTCCCTGCTCATGAGTTTGGAATCCTTTTTTGCCGTTCTCTTTGGCGCGGTGCTGCTTCAGGAACGGCTGTCTCTCCGGGAGTATGCAGGCTGTATTCTGATGTTCGGCGCCATTGTCCTGGCTCAGCTGCCCGCCCGCAACAAACAGGCCTAATAAGGAACCCGCCCCCGGCTGCGGCCGGAGGCGGGTTCTAATATTATTTCTATATATAATGTATAAGAGGCGCTGCCGAAACAGCGCCTCTTGGACGAGAACTTACTTGTTCTTGTGGAACAGTGCCTTCAACTTCTCCATGGTGGGAGACGGAGGCGCGCAGGGCTCGCCGTTGTCGGGAGCGTTGGCGATGGCTTCTTCATATTCAAAGTTGCCCGCCGCATCTCTGGGACGTTTGGCCATATAGACGATAAAGCCCACAATCATGACGATGCCCAGGAACACAATGGGGAAACCAGCAAAGGTCTTGACCATCTTGACGCCATCGATACCACCGGCCAGAGTGAACACCAGAGCGGCAGCGGCGATAATGATGCCCCAGAACAGCTTCAGGCCGAAGGGAGTTTCCTCATTCTCGGAGCTGTTCTTGATGCTCATGGAAGCGATGGTGGAGATCATGGAGTTGGCCAAGGTGATAAAAGAAACAGCGATAATCAAGAGCATAAACGCCTTGACGAAGGGTGCGAACGGCACGCTGTTGAAGGCTTCCAGGGTCATGGCCTCCATGCCCTTTTCCAGGTAGATGGAGTAGTAGTCCACGCCGCCGTAGAACTGCTGATACAGGACGGTGCCGCCGAAGATGGCGAACCAGATGAAGCCGAACAGGCAGGGCATGAGCCAGTTGACAACCACGAACTCGCGGAGGGTACGGCCATAAGACATTTTTGGTTTGGCGTTAGGGCCACCCAGCTTGATTTTGCCGATGGGGTGGAAGATAACCACAGCCACGAAGGCCACAAACAGCAGCATGGTCAGGCTGACCACCCAGCCCAGGTTGTATTGCAGGATCTCAAAGCCCTTGGTCAGCGTGTCGGTAAAGGGCTGACCGATCACCAGGGACAAAATGATGACCACAATGAAAATCGCGGACGGGACCAGCAGCACCGCTGGCCGCAATTGGGTTTTCTTTTTCACAAATAAACTCTCCTCTCTCATCATCCGGCCCGTCAGCCGGTTGGGATACAGGGGTTATTGCTTCACTGCTTTGCGCAGTTTTGCGATGGCGTCTGCCATCGAATCGCCGTGGGTCATAAGGGACGGGTCCAGAAGCTGCCGGGCGGTATCGGCATCCATGAGTTTCTGCTCCACGGCCACCTCCGCCACCGTCTTGTCCTCTTCCAATGCCTTGCGGGCCACCGCCGAACCGGTCTCATATCCGAAGACGGCGGAAATGACCATGGCAATGGCAGCGGAAGTCGATGCCTGACGGCGACAATGGGCCTCGTTGACCTCCAGGCCCGCGATGCAGTCCCGGGCGAACCGGGGCAGGCCGCGAGTCAGAAGCCGGCAGGACTCCAGAATGCACTTGGTGATGACTGCTTCCCACACATTGAGGTCCAGCTCGCCCCGCTCTGCGGCCATGGTCACCGATGCGTCGTTGCCGTGGACCAGCAGATAAATCTCAATCATCAGCTCCGGCAGAATGGGATTCATCTTGCCGGGCATGATAGAGGAACCAGGCAGCACCGCCGGCAGCCGCAACTCTCCGAAGCCGCCGCGGGGGCCGGAAGACAGGATACGCAAATCCGAGGCCATCTTGGAAACACCGGCAGCCAAGGATTTCAGCGTAGCTGAGACGTGCACATACTCATCGGCAAACTGCATGGCGTCAAAGAAATTGGCGGCGGGCTTGACGTTGTAGCCGGTCAGCATTTTCAGGTGCGGGTACACCGCATCCACATAACCGGGCATGGCACCGACGCCGGTGCCCACTGCCGTACCGCCCAGGGGCAGCTCCAGACATTCATCCGCCCGGTACAGCAACAGCTGCCGGTGCCGCAGCAGGAAGCTGTGCCAGCCGGTCAACTCCTGGCCCACAGTGACGGGCATGGCGTCCTGGAGACAGGTGCGGCCCAGCTTGACCACATCCTTGAACGCCTCGGCCCGTTCAGCCACGGCTTCTGCCAGCACGTCCACGGCCTTGACCACTTCCAGAATGAGGCTGTGGGTGGTCAGCAGCATGGCCGAGGGCAGCACATCATTGGTGGACTGTCCCATGTTTACATGGGTATTGGGATGCACTTCCATACCGTCCAGCAGCATCGAAGCCCGGTGGGCCAGAACCTCGTTGAGATTCATATGGATGCTGACGCCGCCGCCGCCGGTGACCATATCCACCGGGAACTGGTCGTCCAGCTTTCCGGCCAGAACCTCATCGGCTGCCACGCCAATGGCCCAGGCCCGCTTTTCATCCAGAGCGCCGATCTGCTCATTGGCCAGAGCCGCCGCCTTTTTAATGCGGGCCATGGCCCGGACCACTTTCATACCGTCCTCACCGTAGGTGTGGCCGGTGACGTTGGAGTTCTGCACGCCTCGCACCGTCTGTATGCCGTAATACGCCTGATCCTCCAGCTCCATCTGGCCGAGGAAATCGTGCTCGATTCGCATGGGTATCCACCTCTTGCTATGTCATTGGGATTGTTCATGTATTGAACTTTTTGCTCATAGTGCTTTTCTTTTATCAAAAGCTATGATATGATAGGGAAAAATCGCTCCGACGCCGCCGGGTTGTTGGAGCCATGGGAGGTAGGCATTTTGTCACCATCGACACAAACACCCCCGGCCCAGGCCGAAAAACGCTGTGCCGCCGGCGCCCAGTCTGTGGAGCGCGCACTGTATTTACTACAGATGATCGGTGAGGAAGACGGTCCTGTATCCCTGCCCGTTCTCTGTGAGCGGACGGGACTCAACCGCACCACCGTCTGGCGGCTTCTCTCCACCCTGGAAAAGTACCATTTTCTTTGCCGCAACCCTAAAACCAAGGACTATGATCTGGGCTATGGGGCCACCATGCTGTGTACCGCACCCCAGCGGCGGTACGCGACCCTGATTCGCCGCGCCCAGCCCGCCATGGAACGGCTGGTGGAGCACACCCAGGAATCCCTGGTGCTCAGTGTTCCCCATGCCGGCGGTACGTTGGTCGTCTATCAGATGGATTCGCCCCTCAGCATCCGGCTGAAGGATTACACCAATCAGATCACGCCCCTCTGGAACACCTCCAACGGCAAGGTGCTGCTGGCCGATCTCCCCCCCCGGGAGTTGGAGCATCTGCTCCGTCAGCAGCCCATGAGCTTTTCGTTGCAGCCTGTGGAGGATCTGGAGGCCGTGCGGGAAGCGGTCCGGCTCACCGCCCAACGGGGCTACGGCACCGTGGAGGGCGAATGGAGCATGGGCGAAAACGGCATCTCCGCGCCCATCTACGCCGGTAGTCAGCTGGTGGCCTTTTTGGGCATCGGCGGTCCCGACACCCGCTTCACCCATCAGGATATGGAGGATGTGGCCCCGCTACTATGTTCCGCCTGTACCGAAATCGGTGCGGATTTGCTGTAACCGGCAACATCTCTTTTCTCTGAGGGACGCGCTCCCCCGCTCCCCTAAAAACTTTTCAATGGCCCCGGATTCCCCAGGAATCCGGGGCCATGCATTTTATGGTTCGGTCCGCACTTCCCTATCCGGTCCGTCCCCTCCTTGCAGGCTCTTTCAGTGGAGCGAAAAGGCGGTAAGGGACAGAACGGCAAGAGGACTCGGCGCGGAATGGTTTGTCGGGGCAAGATGCGGATGCGCCGCCATACTCGATGTATGGCAAGCAGCCGCAGCGCAGCTCCGGCGAAGCAGGCCCGGCGAGACCTGCCGCCGGTCTGCCCCGCACCGCCGCAATCCAAAATTAGTCGAACTCGATGACGTAACGGCCCATGTTCTTGCCCTTGGGATCGTGGAAGATGTCAAACACGCGGTTGATGTCTTCCAGGCCGATCTTCTCGATGATCAGGCTGTCCAGATCATACTTGCCGTCCAGGTACAGCTGGGCGATTCTGGGGAAGTCATTGAAGGGGTTCACGTCGCCGTAGAAGCTGCCCTTGAGGATCTTGCCGTAGCGGTGGAAGGAGCCGGAGGGCAGAGCCAGCGTACCGTCAGCGGGATAAGCGCCGATAACGACGGTGGTAGAACCCTTGCGGCCGGACTGGAAGGCCATGGAGCCGACCTTGGTGTTGCCGGTGCAGTCGATGACATACTCGGCGCCCAGGCCGTCGGTGATCTCCTTGATAGCAGCAGGCACATCGGCCACAGCGCCGGTGTTGACGGTGTGAGTGGCGCCGTACTTCTTGGCCAGCTCCAGGTTGTCGTCCTTGATGTCGCAGGCGATGATCTTGGAAGCACCGGCAATGCGGGCACCCTGCAGGGCGTTGGCACCGACGCCGCCGATGCCGAAGACGGCCACAGAGGAGCCTGGGGTAACCTGAGCGGCACGGACAGCAGCACCGTAACCGGTGGCAACACCGCAGCCGATCATACAGGCCTGTGCAAAGGGCATCTCATCAGCCACCTTGACGCAGCTCATTTCGGGAACAACGGTGTACTCCGCAAAGGTGGAAAGCAGAGAGCAGTGATACCGGGCCTGTCCCTTCGGTGCTGTGGAGCTGGTGGACCCCCACTATCAGCAGGTCGCGGAGGGCGCACCGGTCACCGACAGCCACAGCTGTTACATCAACCCCAAGAAGTGCAAGGAGTGCGGCTTCTGCGTGATCGAATGTCCCGTGGATGTCATCTCTCTGGTGGACGAAAACGGCGCACCCAAGGATCGTCCCCACTACAACCGCATCTGGATTGAAGAAGCGGAGTGCATCGGCTGCACCAAGTGTGCCCTCAACTGCCCCGTGGATGCCATCTCCGGCGAAAAGAAGAAACCCTTCCACATCGATGAGAGCAAGTGCCGCCGCTGCGGCGTCTGCCTCAACGACTGCCCCAAGAACGCGGTTCACGCGGAGTAAGGGGAGTTTCGCCCCATGCGCGGGGTGGGGATTTCGCCCGTTGCGACGGGCGACCGGGGGCGCTGCCCCCTGGCCCCCTGCGATTTTTTGAAAAAATCGAGTAAAACTTTTCAATTTTGGGTGGTTATTTTGATTTGGTGCGGTAGGCTGGAAGAAGTGCGGTAAAGCACTGAATCCATGCTTCGCATTGTTGCAGAGATAAATCAAACGTTGTACATCACAAAAAGTGCGGTGCAGCCCAGCCCGCTTCCCCACCATCCATTTTCTCAGGAGGTAATACCATGGAATTGTTGAACCTGTTACAACACCGCCGCAGCGTCCGCTCCTACACCGGCGAGCCGGTACCGGAGGAAGCTCTGAAGCAAATCCTTCAGGCGGGCCTGATTTCGGCCAGCAGCCGTTCTCTGTGTCCCTGGGAGTTTATCGTGGTCCGGGATAAGGAGACGCTGGCCCATCTGTCCCGCTGCCGCACCGCCGGAGCCGGTATGCTGGCAAAGGCCGACTGCGCCATTGTGGTGGTGGCTGACGAGGCCAAGTGCGACGTCTGGATTGAGGACTGTTCCATTGCCATGGCCAATATGCATCTGATGGCCGATGCCCTGGGATTGGGCAGCTGTTGGGTGCAGGGACGGCTCCGCACGGCTCCCGACGGCCGGGATACGGAGGAATACATCCGCAGCTTGCTGCACTACCCCGAGGGCTACCGTCTGGAAGCCATGCTGTCTCTTGGTGTGGCGGCCTCCCATCCGGCTCCCCGTTCTCTCGACTCTCTGGAATGGTCCAAGGTACATCGGGAAACCTTCTGACACATCGCATGCTCCCGGGTACACCATGGGGTGTATCCGGGAGTTTTTTCATAGACTGGGCAAATATCCTCTTGAGATTTTAACCCAGCTG
>DVJJ01000023.1 GCA_018716875.1 Candidatus Avoscillospira avistercoris | reverse complement strand
ACATTCTGTATGTGGCGGAATCGCAGCCCAAATAAAACCATTGCCCCGGATTCCCTAGGGAATCCGGGGCAATGGTTTTATTTGGGCTGCGATTCCGCCACATACAGAATGTACTGGACGGGGTCATAAAGCAGAACCAATTGGGCGTCACCGTCCATCAGCTGGTAGCCCAGCCAGTCCCCCACCGGCGGCGTGGGAGCATCGGCGGGGGCAATGGCCGTAAAGTCCGCGGCCATGGTCTCATCCACCGGTTCCCATTTTGCCAGCAGGTCGGCAATGGATTTGCTGTAGGTCAGTTGGGCATACAGAATGCCGTCCGTTTCCAGACGGTCGTCCACCTCCTTGGTGTAGCCGTCGGGAAGACCCGCTCCCCAGCGGTCGGCCAGCTCCAGACTGAGACTGTCCTGACTGCCCCGCAGCTGTTCAATTTTGTTGCTGGTGGAGCGGTAGACGAAAAAGCCGCCGACCAGAACCACCAGAACCACGGTTATGATGCGGACATAACGGTTCATATCCAGTTCCTCCATGGAAAGATGGGATGTATCGTTGGGGGGTAACGCGGCGTGGGCTTGCCCCCGCCCTACGGAGTGGAACCAATCAGTTTTATCCATATGGCGTGGTGCATACCAGCGGCGGGACACATAGCCCCCGCCCTACGAGAACATACGGAATCCGCTCCCGGCGGAGCTGAGGGGCCTTTGGCCCTCTCACCGCAACAATGCGAAGCATGGATTGAGAGCCTTACCGCACTCCTTGAGAACCACCGCACCAAATCACTAAAACAACTCAAAATCCCAACATTTAAAAGTTTTACTCGATTTTTTTCTTGTGAGGGCTGTCCACCACCCGTGTGTCTGCGGTGCTCGCCAACGGGCGGCGGGCAACCCAAATCGCGGGGTCCAGGGGGCAGCGCCCCCGGTCGCTGGCCGCAGCCAGCGAAACTCCCGCGCCGCGCACGGCGCGAACTCCCCCCGGCGGCGGGCTTCCCTATTGCTCCGGTTCCCAGAAGCTGAGATTCAGGTCCACGCCGCCCTCGATGCCGGAGACGGTGCCCTCGTTGGTGTACTGCCACATCTGGAAGTCGTAGACAAAATCGGGAGTGGTGCCGTATTCGGCCAGCCAGAACATATAATCGGTCAAATCCGGCAGCTGGAACCACTGGTATCCGAAAATCTGGTTAAAATAGATACCCGCGGTATATCCGGCGGCTTCGATTTCCTCACAAAACGCCTTGGCACAGGCGGTGAGCTGCTGCTGGGTCATGTTGGCGGTGCGGGCGTGGGGCTGGCCCACATCCTCCCAGTCAAACACAATGGGATAGGTAATCTCCAAACCCTCGATAGCCCGCAGAACGATATCCGCTTCCTCCCGTGCCTCCTCCTCATTGATGGCCTGGGAGAAAAAATATACACCGACGGCAATGCCGTTTTCCCGTGCCCCGGCCACATTGTCATAAAATTGCGCGTCCAGAGACGTGGTACCCTCGGTGTAGCCCCGGTAGCCCACCCGCAGCATGGCATACTCCACGCCGTCAGAGGCCACGGCAGCCCAGTCAATCTCTCCCTGATGGTCCGAAACGTCAATGCCCCGGTGGGCCGTCTCCGGACCGTCGTATACCAAGTAATTGCCGTCCCAACGGAACGCGTCGGTGTCATACTCGTTGACCGGCAAGCCGGGAATCAGTTCCGTGGGATGCCATGGCTCGTCGGTCTCCACCACTTCCGGCTCCGGTTCCCGTTCCCGTTCCTTCAGATACCGGCCCACCAGTTCAAAGGCTCCAAACAGGACGCCGAAGACCACAGCAACCACTATCACAATCAGCAGAATCGTGGCGGGCGGTGTGCCACGCCGTTTTTTTCGCATGTTCTCGACCACCTTTCCCCGACAGTATACCACAAACGAGCCCATTCGCCAAGTTTTTTGCAATTTTCAAAAATCCATTGTGTATTTCCGTCATTTATTGTACAATAGTATCAAAGCAAAGCATGAAGGAGGTACTCCTATGGCTGATTTTGATTATAACCCCTCCGACTACGAGCGCAATGAACAGCGCCTGGAGGCCCGCCGTCTCAAACGCATTGAGGCCAAACGGCGGCGCATTATCCGCCAACGCATCATTCTGGGCCTGACCGCCCTGGTGATTCTTCTGATCATCGTCCTTGTTGCCCGCGGCTGCGGCGGCGAAAAAACGCCTCCCGCCGACAACAATACCCAACAGCAGCAGGAGCAGCAGCAGAACACCAACGATACCCCGTCCCTGCCTACGTCCTCCACGGCCACCCTTACCGCCGTGGGTGATATCATGGTTTACGACTCCCAGTTGGCCGACGCCAAGGAAGCCGACGGCACCTACAATTTCCTGCCGGCTCTGGCTCCCGTCAGCTCCATGCTGACCGCCGCCGACGTGACCGTTGCCAACTTCGAGGCCAATTTCGGCGGGGAACCCGCCGGGTATCCCTATTTCCGGGCCCCGGAAGCCCTGGCTACCACCCTGGCCGGTCTCGGCGTGGATATCCTGCAAACGGCCAACACCTATTCCATCCAAAACGGTATGGCGGGATTGCAAAGCACCATCGAGGTTATCCGGGAAACCGGCATGTCCTCCCTGGGCACCTATACGTCCGCCGAGGACAAGACGGAGAATCAAGTGGTGGTCAAAGAGGTCAACGGCATTCGGATGGCCTTTATCGGCTTCACCAAGGGCGTCAACAACCTGACGGTCCCCGAGGGTTCGGAATACAGCGTGGACCTGCTGTACACCGACTACGCCACCACCTATAACACCGTCAACACCGCGGGCATCACTGCCGCCGTGGAGGCCGCCAAGGCCAAAAACCCCGACATCATTGTAGCCATGGTCCACTGGGGCAGCGAATACGAGACGGAAATCAGCGCCACTCAGAAGCAGATCACCAACACCCTGGCCCAGAACGGCGTGGACGTCATCATCGGCAGCCATCCCCACATCGTAGGCAAGATGGAGATGCAGACCGTCACCGTGGACGGCAAGGAAAAGCAGGTCTTTGTGGCCTACTCCCTGGGCAACTTCATGGGCGCCATGAACCGCGACAGCACCGATGTCAATGAAAGCGTCGTGCTCAATCTGGAATTCACCAAGACCAACGACGGCACCACCATTTCCAAGGCGGAATATGTGCCCATTTACTTCTTCGACAACGGAGAATCGGCCATCAACCGCTATGAAATCCGGGGCATCTACGACGTTCTGAACGGCAATCCCACAGAGGAAGTCAAAACGGCCATGGAAGCCGCTCTGGAGCATCTGGCTACCAACACCGAATCCACATTCGCCGCCCCCAACGCGGCGGCCACCCCCGCCACCGGTGACGAATCCAACACCGGCGGCGAAACCGGCAGCGAGGTGCCGACAGAATGAAACGACAAGGGTATATCAATTGGGATGAATATTTTATGGGCGTTGCCATGCTGGCCGCCAAGCGCTCCAAGGACCCCAATACCCAGGTGGGCGCCTGCATTGTCAGCCCGGACAATATCATCCTTTCCACCGGCTACAACGGTTTCCCCAAGGGGTGCAGCGACGACGAATTTCCCTGGGAACGGGACGGCGACGACACCAAGTACCCCTTTGTGGTCCACGCGGAGCTGAACGCCATTCTCAACTGCAACGGCAAAAGTCTCAAGGATGCCTCCATTTATGTGGCCCTGTTCCCCTGCAATGAGTGCGCCAAGGCCATTATCCAATCGGGTATCCGGGAGGTGGTATATCTGTCGGACAAGTACGCTTCGACAGCCGCCACCCTGGCTTCCAAGCGGATGATGGACGCCGCCGGTGTCTCCTACCGCCAGCTGGTCCCCTCTATCGACAGCATCACCCTGGATTTCCGGGTAGAAGCGTAAAGAGGGCGTTTCGCCCGCCGCGGCGGGCGAGCGGGGCGCTGCCCCCTGGACCCCTGCGATTTTTTGAAAAAATCGAGTAAAATTTTCATCGGCCCTGGATTCCATCGGAATCCAGGGCCGATTTGTTTTATAATGCAATTTTCATTCGGGTTTCTGCGTAATGGACACCGTCAAAGTCGTATTCCACCGTTCCCACATCACGGAACCCCAGCTTGTGATACAGGGCAGCGGCCACGGCGTTTTCCAGCTCCACACAGAGGCATAGTTCCCGAATGGCCATGGTGTCCCGGATGTACTGCAAAAAGGCTTTGACCGCCGCTGTGCCATAGCCCCGGCCCTGATATTGTGCCCCAATCATCATGCGGCTCAGGGACCAGCCGGGAATCTCCGGGTCATAGTCGAACAGAAGAAATCCCACCATCACACCATCAGCATAGATGCCGCGGGTGTACAGCCCCTCCTCAAACCGGGCCTCCACCAGAGACCGGGCATTGTCGGCCACAAAACCTTTTTGTCCGTCCGCCACCTGGAGACAGATGCAGTCCATATAGTTGCTTTTGTCAATTTCCCGAAAGGTAATCATGGTTGTTCTCCTGTTCGATGGTGTGATGTACGGGGCGAATGCTTACAAACGGCGGGGGCAAGCCCCCGCCCTACGCGGTCGGAACATTTCGGCCCATTCGGTGGTTTTCGGTGCATACCGGCGGCGGGACACATAGGTCCCGCCCTACGAACCACATGGGCAGTCCGTTGGCGTTTGTAGGGCGGCACCTGCGTGTGCCGCCGTGCAGAATACGGGATGTGTCCCCCCCCACCGCATTGCGGCGAATGCGTACCGGCGGCGGGACACATAGGTCCCGCCCTACGAGATCATACGAACCCGGTTCTGGCGGGGCTGAGGGGCCTTTGGCCCTCTCACCGCAACAATGCGAAGCATGGATTGAGCGCGTTACCGCACCCATCCAGAACCACCGCACCATGACGAACCCATACCACCAATCTCCCGGCGGGGCTGAGGGGCCT
>DVJJ01000022.1 GCA_018716875.1 Candidatus Avoscillospira avistercoris | reverse complement strand
TCAAACCATTTGAAAAGGAAAAACCCCGGAAACCGCGTAGTTCCGGGGTTTTTGACCACTTTTGATAAAGTTTAGCGCTTGCTGAACTGCGGAGCGCGACGGGCAGCCTTGAGGCCGTATTTCTTACGCTCCTTCATGCGAGGATCGCGGGTCAGCAGGCCGGCGGCCTTCAGAGCGGGACGATACTCAGCATTCATCTTCAGCAGGGCGCGGGCAACGCCATGACGGATAGCGCCGGCCTGGCCGGACACGCCGCCGCCGGAGACGGTGCAGATGATATCCACATTGCCCAGGGTGTTGGTGGTGGCCATGGGCTGACGGACCAGCAGCTTCAGGGTCTCCAGACCAAAGTAATCGTCGATGTCACGGCCGTTGATCACGATGGAGCCGGTGCCGCCCTCGTACAGGCGCACACGGGCCACGGAAGACTTGCGGCGGCCGGTGCCGTAATGATACTGCTTCTTGCTCTCGTACATAGTCTGTTACCTCCTGAATTAGTCCAAAGTCCAGGCTTCGGGCTTCTGTGCGGCGTTGTTGTGCTCGGAACCAGCGTACAGCTTCAGGCGGGTCAGAGCGCTGCGGCCGATGGAGTTCTTGGGTAGCATGCCCTTGACAGCCAGCTCCATGGCGAACTCGGGGCGCTGCTCCATCAGCAGACGGTACTTAACTTCCTTCAGACCGCCGATCCAGCCGGTGTGATGACGGTAGTACTTGTCTTCCATCTTGTTGCCGGTCAGAATGGCCTTGTCGGTGTTGACGATGATGACGAAATCACCGCAGTCAACGTTGGGGGTGAAATCAACCTTGTGCTTGCCGCGCAGCAGCTTGGCAGCGGTGGCAGCCGTACGGCCCAGGGGCTTGCCGGCAGCATCGAGAACGTACCATTTTCTCTGGACGGTCTCCTTCTTTGCCATAGTAGTGGACATAGTATTTCCTCCATAATCGGGAAGGCTGGCTTCCCAAAATAAAAATTTTGACAAATTCATTGGGCGCGATTACAATAATCTGCACAACCGCGCCTGTATTTTATACCATAACGGCGCTTTTGTGTCAATTGCAAAATGGCAACATTTTTGTTTTGCTCCGAGAGAACTCTCGATTTCTCTTAATATCGCTTGTTTTCTCGCGAATGCTCAAAAGGCAAATTACAATTTGAAGAGGATTTTTTCTATGCAGAAGCTACTTGGACTGGTCCGCCGCTGTGTGGACGACTATCAAATGATTCAGACGGGGGATAAAATCGCTGTGGGCGTATCCGGCGGCAAGGACTCCCTGACGCTGCTGACGCTGCTGGCCGGACTCCGGGACTTCCATCCGGCGGGATTCACCCTGGAAGCCCTGACCATTGACATGGGACTGGAGGGCATGGACTTTTCGCCGGTGGCGGAGCTGTGCCGCCGTCTGAACGTGCCCTACACCAAAATCGACACGCAGATTGGCCCCGTCATCTTTGAACACCGGAAAGAGAAGAACCCCTGCTCCATGTGTGCAAAAATGCGCCGGGGCGCGTTGAATGAAGCCATCCTGGACCGGGGCATTTCCAAAATCGCCCTGGGCCACCATTACGACGACGCGGTGGAAACCTTTGTCATGTCCCTGATTTTCGAGGGGCGTATCAGCTGCTTCCAGCCGGTGACGTACCTGGACCGTACCGGCGTGACCCAAATCCGGCCCATGTTGTACCTCAGTGAAAAGACCGTCAGCCATTTTGCCGACCGGATGCACCTGCCGGTGGTCCATAATACCTGTCCCGCCGATAAGCATACTAAACGGGAGGAAATCAAACAGCTCATTTATAACCTGTCGGCTACCTATCCCGATTTAAAAGCCCGGATTTTCGGCGCTATGCAGCGGTTGCCGCTGCCGGAGTGGGGACCGGTTGACCATGGACGGCGTCCTTTGCCGGATATTGAGTAAAAAAGCAGAGCGGTACCAGCCGATTGGATGGTACCGCTCTCTAATTTGTTCTGCAACAATGCAAAGCATGGATTCAGCGCGCTGCTGTACTTGTTTAAAACCACCGCACCAAATCAATATAAAACCCCAAACCATAAAAGTTTTACTCGATTTTTTTTCAAAAAATCGTGGGGTCCAGGGGCAAAGCCCCGGTCGCCCGCCGCAGCGGGCGAAATCCCTGACCGCATCCCTTACAGCGTATCTTTGCTGCGGCTGATGCGGACCACCAGGCCGTTGAGGGCCAGGAGACCGATGAGGTTGGGGAGGACCATCAAGCCGTTGAACATGTCGGACAGGCTCCAGACGAGATCGACTTTCTGGGTGGAGCCGATGACAATAAAGACCAGAACCAACAGGGTGTAGAAGACAACACCGCGCTTGCCGAAAAGGGCCTGGACGTTGGTCTTGCCGAAGAAGTACCAGCCGATGATGGTGGAGAAGGCGAAGAACAGCATGCAGATGGCGACAAAGGCGTTGCCGAAGGAGCCGAACGCAGCATTAAAGGCGGCCTGGGCCAGGGCGGTGCCCTGGAGGGAACCGGTGACAGGCTCCAAAAGGCCGGAGGTCAGAATGACGAGGGCCGTCAGGGTCAGAACCACAAAGGTGTCCAGGAATACGCCAATCATGGCGATGACACCTTGATCGTGGGGATGCTCCACCTTTGCCATGGCGTGGGCGTGGGGCGTGGAGCCCATACCGGCTTCATTGGAGAACAGGCCGCGGGCTACGCCGTAGCGCATGGCCTCTTTCATGCCGAGACCCAGCGCACCGCCGAAGACGGCCTGGGGCTCGAAGGCGCAGACGAAAATAGAGCGGAGGGCGCCCCAAAAGGCGTCGTGATTGATAAACAGAATGATAATGCAGCCCACCATGTAGAAAATCGCCATAATGGGAACGATTTTCTCCGTAAAGGATGCAATGCGGCTGACGCCGCCCAGGAAGATAAACCCGGCGATGACGGCGGCAATGATGCCCATGACAATCTTGGGCACACCGAATGCCGTATGGAACGCGTCGCTGATGGAATTGGACTGGACCATATTACCCATAAAACCCAGGGCCAGGATGATGGCAATGGAGAAGAAGCCCGCCAGGAATTTGCCGAACTTGCCGGTAAAGGCGGCGCGGATGTAGTAGATGGGGCCGCCGGTCACATGGCCGTCCCGGTCCACGGTTTTGAACTTCTGGGCCAGAATGGCCTCAGCGTAAATGGTAGCCATGCCGAAAAAGTCGCTGAGCCACATCCAGAAGATGGCGCCGGGACCGCCGGAGAACAGGGCAGTGGCACAGCCGGTGATGTTGCCGGTGCCCACCTGGGCGGCGATGGCGGTGGTCAACGCCTGGAAGGAGGACATTCCTTCCTTACCAGCCTTTTTGCCGGACATGGAAAACCCGCCGAACAGCCGCCGCAGACCTTCTCCGAACCGGCGAATCTGGACAAATCCCAGACGGACCGTGAAGAAAATACCGGTGGCTACCAGCAGGAACAGCAGGGCATAGTCCCAGAGGACCGTGTTGACAATGCCGACGATGGATTCAATGAGGTGCATGGAGACTCTTCCTTTTCTCTTTGAATTCCGCCCAAATAAAAAAACCGACTCCGCCCGCCGTGGGCGTCAGTCGGCTCCAGATGGACAACGGTTCGACGATGCATCCAAGGTGCAGCGAACCCTTGTGCCAAACTCTGTCCTTTTGCCTGAGAGATTCCCGCAGCGGAAACCGCTGCGCGTTGCACCTTCGGCACTCCCGCGGAGGGGAGCTTCTCCAGAGCCACATCCGTTTGCAGTCCTCATTTCCCGTGGGAAACGCCTGAGAGTTTTGCTCCTTCGGCAAGGACGGAGGTCCTTTTTCCTGCAAACTTCACTTGTTGCGGTATTGGGGGATGCCGCCCTTTGCGGCGGCATCCTCGCTTTTCTATACTAAACTATAACATTCCACAAGCACGGTGTCAAGTCCGTCTGTGATGGAATTTTGTGCGCCATATAAAGCACTCAGGCAATACCATACTCGTATTTCATGGCCAGGACGCGTACAACGCTGTCGGTGATGGTGTCCTGGGGGAGGGAACCGGTCTCCACAGCGTGGAGGACGCCGTCCACGGCGGCCTGGAAGTCCTCAGGCATCAACAGCAGGTCGGCGCCCGCTTCCAATGCCTGTACCGCGGCTTCGGCAGCGGTGAAATGGTCGGTGATGGCTTCCATGTTGAGGGCGTCGGTGACCACCACGCCGTCAAAGCCCAGCTCAGTACGCAGCAGGCCGTCAATGATGGAAGTGGAAAGGCTGGCGGGGCGGTCGTCACCGGTGACGGAAGGAGCGGAGAGATGGCTCACCATAACCAGCGGGGCCCCGGCATCAATACCGGCCTGGAAGGGAAGAAAATCCTTTTCTTTCAGCTGTTCCAGGGTGGCGTTGGTGGAAGCAGCGCCGTCATGGGTGTCGGCGGAGACGCCGCCCAGTCCGGGGAAATGCTTGAGGGTGCAGAGGATGCCGGATTCCTTCATGCCCGCCACCATGGAGCCTACCAGACTGGCGGCTTCCTCGGCGTCGGAGGAAAAGGCGCGGTCACCGATGGCGGAGCCGCTGGTGGACACATCGGCCACGGGGGCAAAATCGAGATTGAATCCCAGGGCCAACAGCTCATCGCCCAAGGTCTTGCCCATGGTGTGTACCTGCTGGGGATCGTCATAACTGGCCATATCGTCCAATTCCGTCACACCCAGGCCACGGCTGCCCAAACGGGAGACGGTGCCGCCCTCCTCGTCCACGCCCAGCAACAGGGGCGTCTTGGCATAGGACTGGGTGTTAGACAGGAGCGTCTTGATTTGGTCCACATTCTCCAGGTTTTTGGCAAAGTACACGATACCGCCTACGGGATACTGCTCCAGGGCGGATTTGGTGGCATCACCGGCCACGGTGGCCGTGTCCACACCGGTGAGATCCTCCGGCGTCACCATAAACAGCTGATAGACCTGCTCCTCCAACGTCATGGTCCGGACGGTCTCCTTGGCTTTGGTGACAAATTCCGACTCGGGCTCCGGCTCGGTGGTGGCGGAGGTGTCGCCGGTGTCCGTATTGGTATCATCGGTGTTATTGGCGGCATCGTCACCGGTGTCGTCGGTGACCGGGTTGAACTGGGACGGAATGTTGGGCTCGCCGCTGCGGGCCAGGGGCACAATGATGCAGATGGCGCCGATGAGCACACAGAAGCCCAGCAAACTCACCAGAAAAATTCGGAAGCCTTTTCCCATGGGAAATACCTCGTTTCTATGAAAATTGCACCACCATTCTACAGGCAGAAGCGGAAAAAAACAAGGGAAGATTTGTGAACATTCGGGAAACAGTGGGGCAGGGATAAACAGTGGGGCAGGGATAAAAAGATGCACCCCATCGTCCGCCCCGCAGAGGGGGCGGCAATAGGGTGCATGGCCGTTGGCCGGGGGCTGCGCCATCTGCGGATGGCGCTTTGGGACGCTTGGGTGTTTCGCCCGCTGCGGCGGGCGACCAGAGGCGCTGCCTCTGGACTCCGCGATTTTTTGAAAAAAATCGAGTAAAACTTTTAACGATTGGTGCATGCAAAGTAAACACCACGAAAGCCGTCTTACTTATGATACAACCGGTGGGACTGGTACACCGGCTCGCAGGTGACGTCGCAGCCCAGCTTTTTGAACACGTTTTCATCCACAGGGGAGAGGATAACGGAGGAGTGGACCTGGCAGCCGCGCAGCGTGCTGAGCTGCTCCATGGCGATTTCCGCCGTGGGATTGGTGACGGCGCACATACTCAAAGCAATGAGTACCTCGTCCGTGTGGAGCCGGGGGTTCCGGTTGCCCAGGTGCTCCACCTTCAAATGCTGAATGGGGGCGATGATGGCCGGGGAGATCAGCTCAATCCGGTCATTGATATTGCCCAGGTGCTTGAGGGCGTTGAGCAGCGCCGCGGAGGAAGCGCCCAGGAGCTTGGAGGTCTTGCCGGTGACTATGGAGCCGTCAGGCAGCTCGATGGCCACGGCGGGGCCGCCGGTCTGCTCGGCCCGCTCCAGGGCCGGGGTGACGCAGGGGCGGGACTCGGGGGCCAGATCGAGACTGCTCATAAGCATTTCGATTTTCTGGACCTCGGCGGCGGTGGAGGTGCCGCGGACCTTGCCGCAGGCGGCGGCGAAATAGCGGCGGATGATCTCCTGCCGGGACGCCTCGCGGCACACCTCGTCGTCAATGATGGCATTGCCCGCCATATTGACGCCCATATCCGTGGGGCTCTTATAGGGGCAGGTGCCGTAGATTTTTTTGAACATGGCTTCCAGCACCGGGAAAATCTCGATGTCCCGGTTGTAGTTGACCGTCGTCTCGCCGTAGGCGTCCAGATGGAAGGGGTCAATCATGTTGACGTCGCTGAGATCGGCGGTGGCGGCCTCATAGGCCAGATTCACCGGATGTTTGAGGGGGATGTTCCAGATGGGGAACGTCTCATATTTGGCGTAGCCCGCCTGAATGCCCCTCTTGTGCTCATGGTAGAGCTGGCTCAGACAGGTGGCCATTTTGCCGCTGCCGGGGCCGGGGGCCGTCACCACCACCACAGGGTGGGAGGTCTCAATATACTCATTTTTGCCGAAGCCTTCATCGGAGACAATGAGGGGAATGTTGGAGGGGTAATCGGGAATACTGTAGTGACGGTAGACCTTAACGCCGAGGTTTTGCAGCTTTGCGGCAAACTGCTCGGCGGCCCGCTGGCTGTGGTACTGAGTCATAACGACGCTGCCCACATAGAGACCCACGTCCCGGAACACATCCACCAGACGCATGACATCCTGATCGTAGGTAATGCCCAGATCGGCCCGGCGCTTGCTGGCTTCGATGTCGGCGGCGTTGATGGCAATGACGATTTCCGCGTGGTCTTTCAGCTGCAACAGCATTTTCAGCTTGCTGTCCGGCTCAAAGCCCGGCAGGACCCGGCTGGCATGGTAATCGTCAAAGAGCTTGCCGCCGAATTCCAGATACAGCTTGCCGCCAAAGGAATCCACCCGCTCCAGGATGCGCTTGGATTGCAGCTCCAGATATTTTTGATTGTCGAACCCGATCCTTCTCATGCGTATCGTCTCCTTTGTTCCGTGCGTTTTTCACATACGGTTTCATCATACCCGTAAAACCGGAAAAAAGCAACACGGCATTTTTCACGGATTTTACGGGATGGAACGGGGAATTTGCTGCTTTCTTGACTTTTGCCCAGGGAATTACTATAATCAAATGTAAGAAATGCCAACTATGATAACGAGGAATCCCAATGAAGACGAAAAAACAAGCCTATGGCAATGACAGCATCTCCGCATTAAAGGGCGCTGACCGGGTGCGCAAGCGTCCGGCCGTTATTTTTGGCTCCGATGGCCTGGAGGGCTGCGAACACGCCGTTTTTGAAATCCTGTCCAACGCCATCGACGAGGCCAGAGAGGGCCACGGCGATACGGTTGTTGTCACCCGATACGCCGACCACTCCATTGAGGTGGAGGACTTTGGACGCGGCTGTCCCGTGGACTGGAACGAGACCGAACAGAAGTACAACTGGGAACTGGTGTTCTGTGAGCTGTACGCCGGCGGCAAGTACCAGAACAACGCCGGCGGCGACTATGAATATTCCCTGGGCCTCAACGGCCTGGGCGCCTGCGCCACCCAGTACGCCTCCAAGTGGTTTGACGCCGTCATCCACCGGGACGGGTTTGAGTACAAGCTCCACTTTGAAGAAGGCGAAATCGCCGGGGAGATGGAAAAGACCCCCTACAGCGGCAAAAAGACCGGCTCCAAATTCCGCTGGCTGCCGGATTTGCAGGTGTTTACCGATATCGACATTCCCGAGGAATTTTTTCTCGACATCCTCAAGCGTCAGGCTGTGGTCAATGCCGGTGTCACATTCCGGTTCCGCAGCGAAAAGGACGGCAAGTTTGAGACCACGGAGTTCTGCTATCAGCAGGGCATTCTGGACTATGTGACGGAGCTGACCGAGGGCAAGGCCATGACCATGCCCCAGTTCTGGGAAGCCGAGCGGAAAGGCCGCGACCGGGCCGATATGAACGATTATAAGGTGAAAATCTCCGCCGCTTTCTGCTTTTCCAATCAGGTGAGCCGTCTGGAGTACTACCACAACTCCTCCTGGCTGGAATACGGCGGCGCACCAGACAAGGCCGTTCGCAACGCCTTTGTCTACGCCATCGACGCCTACATTAAGTCCGTGGGTAAGTACACCAAAAATGAATCGAAGATTACCTTCCAGGATGTGGCCGACTGTCTTGTGCTGGTGACCAACTGTTTCTCCACCCAGACCTCCTATGAGAACCAGACGAAAAAGGCCATTACCAACAAGTTTGTCCAGGAGGCCATGGTGGAGTTTTTCCGGGCCAATCTTCAGGTCTATTTCATCGAGAACAAGGCCGAAGCCGACCGCATTGTGGACCAGGTTTTGGTCAATAAGCGCAGCCGCGAATCTGCTGAAAAGGCCCGGCTTTCCATTAAAAAGAAGCTGTCGGGCAATCTGGATATCTCCAACCGGGTCCAGAAGTTTGTGGACTGCCGCACCAAAGACCGGGACAAACGGGAACTCTACATCGTCGAGGGCGACAGCGCCATGGGCTCGGTCAAGCTGAGCCGGGACGCGGAGTTCCAGGGTATCATGCCCGTCCGCGGCAAGATTCTGAATTGTTTAAAGGCCGACTATGGCCGGATTTTCAAGAGCGAGATCATCACCGATCTGCTGCGGGTCATGGGCTGCGGCGTGGAGGTCAAGGACAAGCGGGTCAAGGATTTGGCCGAATTTGACCTGGACAGTCTCCGCTGGAATAAAATCGTCATCTGTACCGATGCCGACGTGGACGGCTTCCAGATCCGCACCCTGATTCTTACCATGCTGTACCGGCTGGTACCCACGCTGATCCGGGAGGGCTATGTCTATATCGCGGAATCGCCCCTGTTTGAGATTTCAACCAAGGATAAAACGTGGTTTGCCTACTCCGACGCGGAAAAGAACACCATTGTAAAGAAGCTGGAGGGCAAAAAATACACGGTCAACCGCTCCAAGGGTCTCGGTGAAAACGAGCCGGAAATGATGTGGATGACCACCATGAACCCGGCCACCCGCCGTCTGATTAAGGTCATGCCCGAGGACGCGGAAAAGACGGCCCAGGTCTTCGACCTGCTGTTGGGCGACAACCTGCCGGGCCGAAAAGACCACATCGCTGAAAACGGATACAAGTATCTGGAATTGGCGGATATTTCGTAAAGGACGGTAACCCATGGCCCGAAAAAAATCAACGGAATCTTCAAAACACACCATGAATCCCAATGTAGAGGGGCTTCATGCGGAAATTCTCGAACAGCCCATCTGTGACACCCTGGAGCTGAACTACATGCCCTATGCCATGTCGGTGATTGTCTCCCGTGCCATCCCCGAAATCGACGGCTTCAAGCCCTCTCACAGAAAGCTCCTCTATACCATGTATAAAATGGGGCTTTTGAATGGCGGACGCACCAAATCGGCCAATATCGTGGGTCAGACCATGCGGCTGAATCCCCACGGCGACGCGGCCATTTATGAGACCATGGTCCGTCTGGCCAGAGGCTATGAGGCGCTGCTCCATCCCTTTGTGGACTCCAAGGGCAACTTCGGCAAGGTCTACTCCCGGGATATGGCCTGGGCCGCCCCACGTTACACCGAGGTGCGTTTGGACCCCATCTGCGCTGAATTTTTCCGGGACATCGACCAGGATGCGGTGGACTTTGTTCCCAACTACGACGGCAGCATGGACGAGCCCACCCTCCTGCCTAC
>DVJJ01000021.1 GCA_018716875.1 Candidatus Avoscillospira avistercoris | reverse complement strand
ATCGTCGGAATTTGATGATCTTTAGTGTGATCCTGCTGCTGCTGGGCTTACTCCGGTCTATTTTCTTCATCCAAGGTCTCAGCGTATGGCCGCTGGCCTTTCAAAGCGGTGTAATATCCACCGGAACGGTGGCGACGCTGCTGGTGTGCGATTTTCTGACCAGCATCGGCTCAGTCCTTTCCGGCGTTATGGGAATTGTTCTGAGAAAGAAAGAGAAAGGACTCATTCCCTGGAGCATCCTGTCTTTTGTGTTGTGTATCGCATTTTTTGTATGTGCAATGCTGCTGATCTTTAACGGTAACGGAGAACCCAGCGATTACAGCAGCCGCAGAGGAATGGCATATCTGGCGGCGATTCCCGCATTGCAGGGACTTTGCTACATCGGTGTTGAGAAAAACTGGGCTGCAAGGTTCCAGAGAAACTAACGGAAGCAATATGCGGTACCGGCCCGAAATAATCCATTCAGTCTCGTTCTGAAACAGGCCCCTCGGGGCCTGTTTTTTTGCTATGCCCCCCAAAAAACAGGAATACCCCCTTTTCCCGCCCCTGGGGGCAGGTGAAAAGGGGGTACAAAACCGTCCTGTACGTTCCATGTTTGCCTGTTTCGCGCAGAAAGGCTTATGCGGTTTCCCGGCGGGAAACGCGGAAGTTCTGGATTTTGTCAATCAAAAACGAGGACAGGGTCACGGTGACAAGGGAATAGGCGATTCGCTGCCAGGGGATATAGCTGAGGGACAGCAGCAGCACCGTCAGATCGGTGATCAGATAGGCCTTGGCAATGCGGCAGCCACTGACCTTGGAAATAATCAGGGCCAAAGCGTCATCGCCGCCGGAAGCGCCGCCCTCCCGGACCACCAGTCCCACGCCCACGCCCACAAAGAGACCGCCCAGGATGCAGGCCGCCAGGGGATAGGGGGACAGGTCCGGCAGCACATAGCCGAACAGCTCGTAGGTGTTGTAAAAGGCCGAAAATCCCACACTGGCCACCAGCGCGTTTTTCAGAAAGTCCTTGCCCAGGAGCCGGAAGCCGAAAAAGTAACAGGTGACGTCCAGAATCAGGCCGGAAATGCCCGGTGTGATGTGGAACCAATGCTGAATCAGCAGCGTCATACCCAGGACGCCGCCCTCGGTGATGGCGGTCCGGCTGTGGATGTTGTACAGGCCAAAGGCCAGAATGGCCACGCCCAGCAGCAGCAGCCCGTAGTGGCGCAATGCGTTGCGGCGTGCGTTCGTCGTCATGATAAAACCTCCTTGTATCCGACGGCTACAGTATAAACCATACAGTAACTGTACAGTCAAGGGGGCAGCATAAAAAAGGGACACCGTGCCATACGGTGTCCCTTTGGCGTGTTTGGCGGGGCGGTTATGCGACTTCGTAACCGGCCTCGGTGATGGCGGTCCGAATGGCGCCCTCCAAGGCGGCATCGGAGACGGTGCAGGTGACGGTTTTGGCGTCCAGATCCACCTTGGCGGCGGAAGCACCGGCGTCGGTGGCGGCCTTTTCCACCCGGGCGGCACAGTGGCCGCACATCATACCGTTGACAGTGATGGTCAGTTCTTGCATGGTTTCGTTCCTCCTGACAGATGCTTGTGGGATGGGTTGTGGAATGGTCTGCAGGCTGGGCCGGAAGGACCGCAGCCGCAGGGCATTGGTGACGACGCAGACCGAGCTGAGGCTCATGGCCGCGGCGGCAAACATGGGGGACAGCTGCAAGTGGAACAGCGGATACAACACGCCCGCCGCCACCGGAATACAGATCACATTATAAAAGAACGCCCAGAACAGATTTTCCTTGATGTTGCGGATGGTGACACGGGACAATTCTACGGCCGTCACCGCGTCGGTGAGGTTGCTCTTCATCAAGACGATGTCGGCGGATTCCATGGCGATGTCCGCGCCCGCGCCGATGGCTAAACCCACGTCGGCACGGGCCAGGGCCGGGGCGTCATTGATGCCGTCGCCCACCATGGCTACTTTATGGCCTTCCTGCTGGAGCCGGGCCACATGGCGCTCCTTGTCCGTGGGCAGGACCTCGGCAATGACATTGTCGAGACCCAACTGACGGCCGATGGCCTTGGCTGTCCGCTCGTTGTCGCCGGTCAGCAGTACCACCGAAAGGCCCAGCTTGGAGAACCCTTCCATGGCGGCGGCGCTGGTGTCCTTCACCGTGTCGGCCACGGCGATGATGCCCACCAGCTGGCCGTCCCGGACGAAGTAGAGAGGCGTCTTGCCCGCTTCAGCCAGGGCGTCCGATTGAGCGGCCACGGCGGAATCATCCAGGGACAGCTCTTTGAGAAACGCCCGGTTGCCGGCGGCCCAGGGGGTACCGTCCAGGGTGGCCCGGACGCCTTTTCCATGGACGGCGGCAAAGTCCGTGACGGGGGAGCGGGGCAGGCCCCGGCGTTCCGCTTCGGCCACAATGGCCGCGCCCAGGGGGTGCTCCGACGGATATTCCACACTGGCGGCGGCTTGTAACAGGGCCGTCTCACTGAAATTGGACAGGGGGAGCACGTCGGTGACCTTGGGTTTGCCCTCGGTGACGGTGCCGGTCTTGTCGAGAACGATGGTATCTACGTCCCGCAGGGTTTCCAGCGCTTCGGCGGATTTAATCAGGATGCCGTGTTCCGCGCCTTTGCCGGTGCCCACCATAATGGCTACAGGGGTAGCAAGACCCAAGGCGCAGGGGCAGGAGATGACCAGCACCGCCACGGCGGAGGTCAACGCCTGACCGATGCTGTGGCCGGTGACCAGCCAGACAATGGCTGTAATGAGGGAGATACCCATAACCACCGGCACAAAGACACCGGCGACTTTGTCGGCCAATCGGGCAATGGGGGCCTTGGACCCGGCGGCATCCTCCACCAGCCGGACCATCTGGGCCAGCGTCGTGTCCTGGCCCACACGGGTGGCCCGGACCGTCAGAACGCCGGAACCGTTGACCGACGCGGAGATGACCGTATCACCGGGGCCTTTGTCCACAGGGATGGATTCCCCGGTGAGGGCCGACTGGTCCACGGCCGACTGGCCCTCCACCACCACGCCATCCACCGGCATGGCCTTGCCGGGCCGCACCAACAGCAAATCCCCCAGCTGTACCTGCTCCACGGGAATTTCCACTTCGCCGCTGTCCCGCAGAACCGTGGCCGTTTTGGGGGACAAATCGAGCAGCCGGGCAATGGCCTGACCGGTGCGGCCCTTGGAGCGGGTCTCCAGGAATTTGCCCACGGTGATAAGAGTAACAATCATGGCCGCTGATTCAAAATACAGCTCCATGGTGTACTTCTCGACCAAATCTATGCGGCCATGGCCCAACCCGTAGCCGATGGCATACAGGGCGGCGATGCCGTAGACCACTGCCGCCGACGCGCCGACAGCAATCAGAGAATCCATGTTGGGCGAGCGGTTCCACAATGCTTTAAAGCCCACCCGGAAGTATTTCTGATTGATAATCAAAGGCGGCAGCGTCAGCAAAAAGGCCGTCAGCGCAAAAATTAAGGCGTTTTCCGTCCCATGGAAGATATGGGGCAGGGGCCAGCCCATCATGTGGCCCATGGACAGATAGAACAGCGGCACCATAAAGACCACGGACCAGACCAGGCGCTGTTTCATGGATTTTAATTCCGCGTCGTTGTTGGGACGGGCCGGGGCCGTGGGGGCGGCGGCGTTGGTCTGGGGCAGGGAAGCGCCGTACCCGGCCTTTACCACCGCGTCAATGATGGGCTGGCTGTCGCCGTCGTGCTCCACTACCATGGAGCCGCCCAGAAGGTTAACGTTGACCGAGCAGACGCCGGGCACCTGCTTGACGGCCTTTTCCACATGGGCCGAACAGGCGGCACAGGTCATGCCGGTGACAGTAAATTTTTCTTTCTGCATGGTCTCACCTCACTTGAGGATTTTCTGGAGCATGGCCACCAGCTCGTCGATTTTCTCGTCCCGCTGCTCCTGGGTTTCGGCGGCGCTGACACAGTGTTTCAAATGGGCCGTCAACACCTGCCGGTTGACGGTGGTCAAAAGGGCCGTGGTAGCCATAAGCTGCTGGGAAATGTCCATACAGTACCGGTTCTCTTCCACCATTTTGATGATGCCGTCAATCTGGCCCCGGGCCGTCTTTAAGAGCCGCAGGACTTGTTTGGGGTCTGCCATCATGGGAATTACCTCCTGGGATAACACCCCCCTGGGGTGTAGTGTTCATGGCCGCATTATACAACGACCGGGGCCGGTTGTCAAGGGGTATGACCTACAAAAGCAGTAGGAAAATAATACAGGGGAGCGTGTAAAGACATTAACGCCAAAAAGACCGGGCGGGAAACAGAGGTTTTTGTGCAATTCTCAATGGCTTATAGAAAACTCCTTGACATTGCAAAAATAGGGGGTTATTCTTAGTTTGTACTGCCTTTTCGCAGTTTTATGAGGTGATTTACATTGAATAAAGAAATTCGCGTCGGTCTGGATATCGGCTCCACCACCCTCAAGGCCGTGGCCCTGGATGACACCGGCGCGCTCCTGTATGAAAAGTACGAACGACACTATTCCATGATTACGGAAAAGGCCGCCGCCATGCTTCGGGACATCGCTGCCACCATTGGCACCGGCGACGTGCGCTTTGCCATTTCCGGCTCCGCCGGTATGGGTCTGGCCGAGCGGCTGGGCCTGGCCTTCCAGCAGGAGGTCTACGCCACCCGTGAGGCCGTGGAAAGCGTCCTGGGCGACGTGGACACGGTCATTGAGCTGGGCGGCGAGGACGCCAAAATCCTGTTCCTCACCAACAACGGCCGCAAGGATTTGGAAGTCCGCATGAACGGCAGCTGCGCCGGCGGCACCGGCGCGTTCATCGATCAGATGGCTACGCTGCTGAACGTGACCCCCGATGAACTGAACGATCTGGCTGCCCACTATGAAAAACTCTATTCTGTGGCGTCCCGCTGCGGCGTCTTCGCCAAGTCCGACATTCAACCCCTGCTGAACCAGGGCGCGAAAAAAGAGGACGTGGCCGCCAGCATCCTGGCCGCCGTGGTCAACCAGACCATTGCCGGTCTGGCCCAGGGCCGTCAGATTGCCGGGCGGGTGGTCTACCTGGGCGGCCCCCTGACGTTCCTGCCGGAGCTGCGCAACAGCTTTGACCGGATTCTGGGCCTGGAGGGCATCTGTCCTGACCACTCCCTGTACTTTGTGGCCCGTGGTGCGGCGGAGCTGGCCGATTCCCGTGTGAATCTGGAGGAGCTGGCCGCCACGTTGGACGCGGCGGTGGCGGGCAACGATTACAAGTCCTGCAAGCCCCTCTTTGCCAATGAGGAGGAGTACCAGGAATTCAAAACCCGCCACGACGCCGACCGGGTGGACACCGTCGAGGACCCCGGCTACAGCGGCAAGACCTATCTGGGCGTGGACGCCGGCTCCACCACCGTCAAGGCCGTGCTGATGCGGGAGGATGAGCAGATTCTCTATACCTCCTATCTCCCCAACGGCGGCAACCCCGTGCCCCTGGTCAAGGACTTTCTGGAGACGGTCTACCGGAAATTCCCCAATATGACCATTGCCGGGGCTGCTTCCACCGGCTACGGTGAGGATATGGTCCGCAGCGCGTTCTGCTTCGACACCTCGTTGGTGGAGACCATGGCCCACTTTGCCGCGGCCAAGAAGTTCCAGCCCGAGGTGGACTTTATCATCGACATCGGCGGCCAGGATATCAAGTGCTTCCAAATCCGTAACGGCGTCATTGACAATATTTTCTTAAATGAAGCCTGTTCTTCTGGCTGCGGCTCCTTTTTGCAGACCTTTGCCGGGGCGCTGGGCTATTCCATTGCCGACTTTGCCCAACGGGGCATCTACGCCGACAACCCCGTGGACCTGGGCTCCCGCTGCACGGTCTTTATGAATTCCTCCGTCAAGCAGGCCCAGAAGGACGGCGCTTCCATTGAAAATATCTCGGCGGGCCTGTCGGTCAGCGTCGTGAAAAACGCCATCTATAAGGTTATCCGGGCCGCCAACGGTGACGCGCTCGGAAAACATATCGTGGTCCAGGGCGGCACGTTCCTCAATGACGCGGTGCTGCGGGCCTTTGAACAGGAAATCGGCCGCAACGTCACCCGGCCCAACATCGCCGGACTCATGGGCGCTTACGGTGCGGCCCTCTACGCCAAGCGCAAGGCCACCGGCGGCAAGAGCACTGTTCTCAATGTGGAGGGGCTGGCAAAGTTCACCCATCAGGTGCGGAATATCACCTGCAACGGCTGTGAAAACCACTGTTCTCTGACCATCAACACCTTTGACGGCGGCCGCCGGTTCATCGGCGGCAACCGCTGCGAAAAGCCCACGGCCAAGAAGGGCAACGCCGTTCAGATGAGCCTGTACGACTACAAGCGGCAGCTGTTGGCCGGTTATACAGCCCAGCCCGGCAGACGGGGTAAACTGGGCATTCCCATGGGCCTCAATTTCTTTGAATTGCTGCCGTTCTTCCATACCTTCTTCACCAAACTGGGCTTTGAAGTCATCCAGTCGCCGGTGTCCAGCCGCAGCCTGTACCAGCTGGGCCAGAACACCATTTCCAGCGATACGGCCTGTTATCCGGCCAAGCTGATGCATGGACATATCCAATCCCTCATCGACAGCGGCGTGGAGACCATCTTCTACCCCTGTCTCACCTACAACATGGACGAGGGCAAGGGTACCAACCACTATAACTGCCCCGTGGTGGCCTACTATCCCGAGGTTATCCGGGTCAATATGCCCGACGTGCGGAAGATTCGTTTCCTCAGCGATTACCTGTGCATCCACGATAAAAAGCAGTTCCTCAAACGGATTACCGCCTGTCTGCATCCCCACTGGCCCGATATCACCAAGCGGGAATTGCAGCAGGCGGCGGAGGCGGCCTACCAGGAATACAGCGCCTATCTGGACAAGGTTCACCGCAAGGGCGAGGAATATCTGCGTCTTGCCAAGGAAAAGGGGCTGCCGGTCATCATTCTGGCGGGCCGTCCCTACCACCTGGACCCGGAGGTGAACCACGGCATTGACCAGCTCATAGGGGAGCTGGGGGCCGTCGTCATCTCCGAGGATGCCATTGCGTGGAAAGAGGAAAAATTCCCCGTCAACGTCCTGAACCAGTGGACCTACCATACCCGGCTCTATGCCGCGGCCAAGATCGTGGCTGAGAGCCACGATCCCAAGCTGAATCTGGTGCAGATGGTCTCCTTTGGCTGCGGCCTGGACGCCATCACCACCGACGAGGTGCGCTCCATTCTGGAGCAGGGCGGCAAAATCTACACCCAGATCAAGATTGACGAAATCACCAACCTGGGCGCCGTCCGCATCCGGCTGCGCAGCCTTTTCTCCGCACTCAATGACCAAGGAGGTGCCCAATGAGCGGCCCCAAGTTCACGGAGGTCATGAAAAAGGACTATACCATTCTGATTCCCGACATGACCACCATCCACTTTAAATTTCTCGCCCATATCTTCCGATCCTACGGTTACAACGTGGAAATCCTCTACAACCAGGGCCAGGAAGTGGTGGACGAGGGCCTGAAATACGTCCACAACGACACCTGTTACCCGGCGCTGCTCTGCATCGGCCAGATGATGGACGCCCTCCACTCGGGTAAGTACGACGTTCACAAGACGGCGCTGCTGCTGAGCCAGACCGGCGGCGGCTGCCGGGCGTCCAACTACGTCTGTCTCCTCCGCAAAGCCTTGGACAAGGCGGGCTTTGACTTTGTGCCGGTGCTGTCGCTGAACTTCGCCGGTCTCGACGAAAACGCCGTACCTTTTACGATTCCCATGGTCATCAAGGCCATGATGGCTGTCATCTACGGCGATACGCTGATGCTGCTGCGGAACCAGGTGATTCCCTATGAGATTGAGAAGGGCGACGCCGACCGGCTCACCGAGGAGTGGACGGCCCGGCTGCTGTCCAATTTCCGGTCCACACAGCTGTTGTCCCGGCGGACGCTGCGGAAAAACCTCAACGCCATCGCCGCCGATTTCGCAAAAATCCCCGTCCGTGACGAGCAGCGGGTCAAGGTGGGCGTGGTCGGTGAGATTTACGTAAAATACGCGGCCCTGGGCAATAATAATTTGGAGCAGTTCCTCTATGAGCAGGGCTGTGAAACCATGGTGCCGGGCCTGTATGACTTTATCATGTACACTATGCAGAACTCCTTGGAGGACGACGCCCTCTACGGCAGCAGCAAATGGAAACAGTTCCTCCATGTGCAGATCGTCAAGTTCCTCAACGGTATCCGCAACGAAATGCGCAAGGCCGCCATGGATCACGGCTTTACGGCCCCCTCCGAATTTTCCCACCTGCTGGACCTGGCCGCCAGCGTCATCGGTCGGGGCTGCAAGATGGGCGAGGGCTGGCTGCTGTCCGGTGAGATGATGGAGCTGGCCGAGCTGGGCTACGCCAATATCATCACCGTCCAGCCTTTCGGCTGCCTGCCCAACCACATCGTGGCCAAGGGCATGGCCCGGACGGTCAAAGAAAAGTGTCCCCAGGCCAATATTGTGGCCATCGACTACGACCCCGGCGCAACGCGGGTCAATCAGGAAAACCGCATCAAACTGATGCTGTCCATTGCACGAGAAAACCTCAAGCAGCAGGAGCAGGAACCGGCCCTGGTATAAGGGGCCACAGGGAAAGGAGCACCCATGACGAAAGAACAACTGACCGAGCGGTTGCAGCAGGGACCGCTGATTCTCGACGGCGCCACCGGCTCCAATCTGATGCTGGCCGGAATGCCCAGGGGCGTGTCCACGGAATTGTGGGTGCTGGAGCACCGGCAGGCCCTTATTGATTTGCAGCGGGCCTATGTGGCCGCCGGGTCCCAGGTGGTCTACGCTCCCACGTTCCAGGCCAACCGGGTCAGTATGCCAGACGCCGATATTCCGTCTCTGATTCCCTCCCTGGTGGCTGTCAGCCGGGAGGCCGTGGGCGGTCAGGTGTTGGTGGCTGGCGACGTGAGCACCACGGGCCGCATGGCCCCGCTGGGTCCTGTCACCTATGACGAACTGGTGGAGTGCTATATGGAGGCCATCACGGCCCTCAAGCGGGCCGGGGTGGACTATATCGCGGCGGAAACCCTGATGACCGTGGAGGAGGCCACGGCCATTCTGGACGCCGCCAACGCCGTAACGGACCTGCCGGTGGTGATGTCCATGACCATCGAAGCCGACGGCGGGTTGCTGTTCGGCGGCAATATCTTTGACGCCTGTGAGCAGCTGGAAGCCATGGGTGCGGCAGCGGTGGGTATCAACTGCGCCGTCGGCCCCGACCAGTTGACCAGTATCATCCGAACGCTGCGGGAGCGGGTCACGGTGCCGATTATCGCCAAGCCCAACGCGGGAATGCCGGAGATCAATGACCAGGGCGTGGCCGTTTATTCCATGGGACCGGAGGTGTTTGGACAGCATATGGTGGCCTTGCGGGACGCGGGCGCGTCGCTGTTGGGCGGCTGCTGCGGGACCAGCCCGGATTATATCCGCGCCATGTGCCAAAGTTTGTAACCAGAGTAAAAAAGTTAAAAGTTTTACTCGATTTTTTTCAAAAAATCGCAGGGGTCCAGGGGGCAGCGCCCCCGGTGGCCCGCCGCAGCGGGCGAAATTCCCGCTGGCCGCAGCCAGCGAAACACCCGCGCCGCGCACGGCGCGAAATCCCATAGCGTTCCAAAGCGCCATCCGCAGATGGCGCAATCCCCGGCCAACGGCCATGGACCCCGTCGCCGCCCCCTGCGGGGGTGGATGGCGGGGTCCATATGCTGACCCACGAATACCAATGTACCATCAGCAAAAGACGCAGGGCATCGTTCCTCCACCGGTAGGGGATTCCGATTGTGCCCCAATGCGGAGAACAGCGGCACCCGGTACCGCGCAAGAAGGCCGCCGTCCCCACCCCATCACGGGGTGGCGGACGGCGGCCTTACGGCTTTGCCGTGGGGGTTGCGCCATCTGCGGATGGCGCTTCGGGACGATTGGGGATTTCACCCGCTGCGGCGGGCGGGAGTTTCGCGCCTTGCGAGGCGCGACCAAAGGCTCTGCCTTTGGAAACCGCGATTTTTTGAAAAAAATCGAGTAAAACTTTTATCTTTTTACTGCGAAACCGGGAGGGCCGTGCTAACGGCACTCCCGGTTTCATGGGGTCAATCTTGATAATCGCGGCCCAGCTGCAAGGCCGTTTCGTTGACGGTGAGCAGGTTTTGCTTCCGGGCGGAAACCACCTTTTGCAGCGCTTCCGCCATATGGCCGTCGCCCAACTCCGGGCAATCGGCCAGGACCTTGCCCATCAGCACCATATTAGCCAGTGTGGGCATATCGTGGTCCGTGGCGATTTTGGTGGCGGGGATATAGCACACCGTGACATCGGTACGGCGTACAGGCCGGGTCACCAGCGTGGAATCCACAAAGATTTTACCACCCGGCACCACGGCGTCCTCGTATTTATCCAGGGACGGCAGGTTCATGGCAATCAGCACGTCGGGATTATTGACGATGGGGGAGCCTACCGGGTCATCGGAGAGAATGACGGAGCAGTTAGCCGTACCGCCGCGCATCTCCGGACCGTAGGAGGGCAGCCACGACACCTGACGGTTCTCAATCAGACCCTTATAGGCCAGAAATTTTCCGGCAAACAGAATGCCCTGTCCGCCGAAGCCCGCAAACAGCAGATTGGTCGTCGCCATTTACTCCACCTCCTTTGTCAAATCCTTATAGACGCCCAAAGGATAATAGGGAATCATGGCCGTATCCACCCATTCCAGCGCCTTCTGCGGCGTCATGCCCCAGTTGGTGGGACAGGAGGACACCACTTCAATCAGGCTGAAGCCCTTGCCCTCCACCTGATTGCGGAACGCGGTTTCAATGGCCTTCTTGGCCTTTTTCACGTTTTTGACATTGTTAACCGCCACCCGTTCCAGATACACCGCGCCGTCCACCTGGGACAGCAGCTCGCATACCTTGACCGGGAAGCCCACGGTCTTCACATCGCGGCCATAGGGAGAGGTTTGGGTCACCTGTCCGGGGAGACTGGTGGGGGCCATCTGGCCGCCGGTCATACCGTAAATGGCATTGTTGACGAAAATCACCGTGATATTTTCTCGCCGGGCCGCGGCGTGGACGATTTCGGCCATGCCGATGGAGGCCAAGTCGCCGTCGCCCTGGTAGGTAAACACAATGTTGTCGGGGTTGGCCCGCTTGCAGCCGGTGGCTACGGCGGGAGCGCGGCCGTGGGCCGCTTCAATCATATCGCAGGCAAAATAGTTATAGGCCATAACGGCGCAGCCCACAGGGGCAATGCCCACGGTGCGGCCCTCAATGCCCAGGGTGTCGATGGCTTCGGCCACCAGACGGTGGATGATGCCGTGGGTGCAGCCGGGGCAGTAGTGCATGGGAGCGTCGGTCAACGCGTGGGGTTTCTGAAAGACAATGCTCATTGGTCGGTACCTCCCTCATTGGCATGGATGATGGATTCCAGCACCTGTTCCGGCGAGGGGATCATACCGCCGACGCGGTTGCACAGGTACACGGGACGGCGGCAGCGGGTAGCCAACTCCACGTCCTCAATCATCTGGCCCATGGACAGCTCCACCGACAGGAACGATTTACAGTGGTCGGCGGCGGCCAGCAGGGGCTTCTTGGGGAAGGGCCACAGGGTGATGGGACGGATCAGACCCGCCTTGATGCCCCGCTTCCGGGCTTCGTTGATGGCGTTCTTGGAGACGCGGGCGGCGATGCCGTAGGCCACCACGCACACCTCGGCGTCCTCCATGAAGTACGATTCCCAACGGGCTTCCTTTTCCGCAATGGCGGCGTACCGCTCATAGCGGTTGAAGTTGAATTGCTCCAGCTCCGCCGGGTCCAAAGACAGGGAGTTGACAATGTTGTGCTTGCGGCCCGTCTGGGTGCCGGTGACGGCCCAGGGTTTCTCTATGACTTCCGGCTCGCTGGTGTTCAGTTCCACCGGCTCCATCATCTGGCCCATGGTGCCGTCGGCAAAAATCATGGCCGTCATGCGGTAGCGGTCGGCCAAATCAAAGGCCGTCCGGGTCAGGTCGGCCATCTCCTGGACGCTGGCCGGGGCCAGGACAATCATATGGAAGTCGCCGTGGCCGGGGGCGCGGGTGGCCTGGAAATAGTCGGACTGGGACGGCTGAATGCCGCCGAGACCGGGGCCGCCCCGCTGGACGTTGACCACCACGGCGGGCAAATCGGAACCGGCCAGATAGGAAAGACCCTCTGATTTCAGGGACAGTCCGGGGCTGGAAGAGGAGGTCATAACACGGGCGCCCGCAGAGGATGCGCCGTAGACCATATTGATGGCCGCGATTTCACTTTCAGCCTGCAAAAAGGTGCCGCCGATTTTGGGCATCCGCTTGGCCATATAGGCGGCAATCTCCGTTTGGGGCGTGATGGGGTAGCCGAAATAGAACCGGCATCCGGCCTGGATGGCGGCTTCGGCAATGGCCTCGTTGCCCTTCATCAAAACTTTGTCTGCCATGTTACACCTCTTCCTTTTCTACGGTAATGACGCAGTCGGGACACATGGTGGCGCAGAAGGCGCAGGCCACGCAGGCGGCGGCGTCGGTCATCTCCGCCGGGTGGTGGCCCTTGGCGTTGATGCGGTCGGCGGACAGGCGGAGAATCTTCTTGGGACATGCGTCCACGCAGAGGCCGCAGCCCTTGCACAGATCCTCCTGGAACGTAACAGTTGCCATAATGGTTCCTCCTAAAAGAAATCCCGGGCCTGAAGGGTCAGACCCAGCAGATGGGGAATTTGAGTTTGCAGCTCCGGCAGCAGCCGGGCGTCCACGGTGGTCATGGCGATGGGCAGGCCGCTGCGTCTGGAAACCTCCTCGGCGTAGGACAGGGAATCCAGCACCGTCTGGGCCGTGGTTTCCGGCCCTAGGTTGGAGTTGTTGACCAGGGCCGTGGCCCGGATGCCACCGGCGGCCTCAATCTCCCGGAGAATTTCCAGGGTGTCCGGGGCGTCGTGGGACAGGGGCCGGTAGCCGTTGATGACCAGATAGAATGCGTAATCGCCCTCCTTGAGGATGCCGGGGGCGTACCGGCCCAGGGCCAGCGCGCCCCGGTCGTCGCCGCCGATATCCAGGACGGCATACCGGCTGGTATCGTCCACAATGGCATACATCTCCTGGGGCAGCGCCGGTAAATCCACATTGGACCCGGCGTAGGGCGACGACAGCAGTTGAATCCCCTGGGCGGCCAGCCGCTCCCGGCTGTCGGCGGAGCGGAAATAGGGATTGACAATATCCAGGTCCGCCACGGTGACGGCCTTGCCCGCCGCCGCCAGGGCTTCGGCGTAATTGATGGCGATATTGGTTTTACCGGAGCCGTAATGACCGGCAAAAAGGGTAATGCGATGGGGTTTCATAACAAATCACCTAATAGGTATTGTAACACAAAACGGGGAGAACGCAAGGAAAACAGGGCGGCGGGGAGCAATATCCCCGCCGCCGCAGGGGCGAATCCTTACAGCTTGTTTCTCTGAATCTTGCCGCTGATGGTCTTGGGCAGCTCGTCGCGGAACACCACAATCCGGGGATATTTATAGGGGGCGGTCCGTTCCTTGACATAGTTCTGAATCTCTTTTTTCAGCGCTTCCGTGCCCTCGGTGCCCTTGGTCAGCACAATGGACGCCTTGACCACCTGGCCGCGGACCTCGTCGGGGGCGGCGGACACGCCGCACTCCAGAACGTAGGGCAGCTCCATAATGACCGATTCAATCTCAAAAGGCCCGATGCGGTAGCCGGAGGACTTGATGACGTCATCCGCCCGGCCCACATACCAGAAATAGCCGTCCTCATCCCGCCAGGCCACGTCGCCGGTGTGGTAGTAGCCGTCGTGCCATACTTCTTTTGTCCGCTCCTCGTCCCGGTAATAGCCCTTAAACAGACCGTTGGGGACATGCTCGCTGGTGCGGACAACGATTTCACCGTTTTCGCCCACGCCGCAGCTCTTGCCCTCGCTGTTGAGAATGTCGATGTCATAGGAACAGATGGGCTTACCCATGGCGCCCAGACGGGGCTGAGTGCCCACCAGCGTGGCGATGGTCAGGGTGGTCTCCGTCTGGCCGAAGCCCTCCATAATCTGCAAGCCTGTGGCGTTGTAGAACTGCTCGAAGACTGCCGGGTTCAGCGCCTCGCCGGCGGTGGTGGCGTGGCGGATGGAGCTGAGGTCGTAGTGGCTCAAATCCTGCTTAATCATCATGCGGTACATGGTGGGCGGAGCGCAGAAGGTGGTGATATTGTATTTGGCGAACATGGGAAGAATCTGATGGGCGTCGAACCGCTCGAAATCGTATGTAAAGACCGCGCCCTCGCAGAGCCACTGGCCGTAGAGCTTGCCCCACAATGCCTTACCCCAGCCGGTGTCGGAAATGGTCAGGTGCAGGCCGTCCCGCTGGACACAGTGCCAGTATTTGGCGGTGATAAAGTGGCCCAGCACATATTTATAGCTGTGGGCGGCGATTTTGGGATAGCCGGTGGTACCGGAGGTGAAGAACATCAGCATGGGGTCATCGCCGCCGGGGGCGTCGGCCTCCCGGACAAAGCGGCGGGAGAACAGGCCGAACTCGGCATCGAAGTCGTGCCAGCCGTTGCGGCTGCCGCCCACGAGAATCTTTGTCTTCAGGCTGGGGCACTGGCCCTCGGCCTTTTCGATTTCACCGGGGGTGTGACCGGACGCCGTAGCCACAATGGCGCTGACCTCGGCGGCCTGGAAGCGGTACACATAGTCGTGCTCCTGGAGCTGGTCCGTGGCGGGAATGGCTACGGCGCCCAGCTTGTGGAGACCCAGAATGGCGAACCAGAACTGATAGTGGCGTTTCAGAACCAGCATAACCCGGTCGCCCCGCTGGATGCCCAGGGATTTGAAATAGTTGGCCGCCTGACTGGAATATTCCTTGATATCCTTGAAGGTGAAGCGGCGCTCGTTCAGCTCCTTGTCAATGTGGAGCATAGCCAGCTTGTCGGGGTAGGTGCGGCCCAGACGGTCCACGGTGTCAAAGGCGAAATTATAATGGTCATCGTTGACAAATTCGATTTTTTGCAGCGCGCCGTGCTCGTCCTCGGTGGTCTTGATGAACTCCTCACACAGCAGGGGCAATTTGCTGTCGGGGGCGCTGGGGGCGAAGTAGGGGAGAGACTTCTCCTCGTCGCTGTCGCCGTTCATAATCATAGCCAGAAACGTGCAGTCCTTGCCGTCCACGGCAATCATGCCGTGGGGGGTGGAGGATTTATAATAGATGCTGTCGCCCTCGTGGAGGACCTCCTCATGGTCGCCCACGCGGACCCGCAGGGAGCCTTCCAGCACCAGGTCAAACTCATGGCCCTTGTGGGTGGTGGTGGCGATGGGCTGGGACTGCTGGGCTTCGGAATAGGAATAGCGGACGTAATAGGGGTCCGCCAGACGGTGCTTGAACAGGGGAGCCATGTTCTGAATCAGAATGCCGTCCTCATCGGCGGTGGTGATGCCCTGGCCCTTGCGGGTGACGGTGTAGGTGGTCAGACGGGCGCTTTCGCCCTCCAAAAGGTCCGTAATGCCGATGCCGAAGGCCAGGGAGCACTTGTGGATAAAGGTAAAGGGCAAATCCACTTTACCGGCCTCGTAGCTGCGGTACTGCTCCACGGTGGTATCGGTTTTCTGGGCCATTTCCGCCACGGAGAATCCGCTGATGGCGCGCATTTCCGCAATACGCGAAGCGATTTCCAGCAGTTGGTTGTGGGATACGGTGTTGGATTCCATGGGTCAAACCTCCTGATATGTTGTAAGGTCCTGCCTGGGATATGATTTCTGCATAACAAAAAAATCCGTCCCAAAGCAAGTAAAACGCTTTGAGACGGAATAAACATTCCGCGGTACCACTCAAATTGCGCCATGGGCTATTGCCGGACGCCACCTCATAGGATCTATCAATCCTTGCACACTGACGCTGTGCTGCTCGGAGAACACTACTGACCCGGCGGGCGTTTGCATCCTCAGCTCGGAAGGGATGGGTCACCGTTGTCCGCTGCCCTGCCGCCTTGCACCACCCGGCGGCTCTCTGAAAAGGAGTCGGACTGGACCGTCTTCGTCATTGCCTATGGCGCTATTGTACGCCCGCTGCGCCCACTTGTCAAGGACTTCTTTCCGCGTGGGGTGGATTTGTTGCAGCAGCCAAGTACACCGCGAAAGCAAAAACGCCAGTCTGTACCCATTGTCCTGTGGAACCCTTTGGAAACTCCTGTGCAGCCTTGTGAAAGTATGTCGAATTTTTGAACAGATTTCAGAAGTTTTACACATTTTCACAGAGTTGTCCACAGAAGATGGAGTTTTCCACAAAAATTGCCGGGCCTTTTTGGCTTGCACCCTGGGAAACAGGGGAGTATAATCAAGCCTGTATCGCTGTTTGGGAGGTGGCGCAAGGATGCAATTGGGCGGATTACAAAAGCTGACGCTGTTGGATTTTCCGGGCCGTCTGGCCTGTACGGCCTTTACGGTGGGGTGCAATTTCCGCTGCCCCTGGTGCCACAACGGTTCTCTCGTGCGGGGGACGGCGGAGACCTTCGACGCGTCGGAGCTGCTGGCCTTTCTGCGCAAACGCCGGGGCGTTCTCGATGGCGTCTGCATCAGCGGCGGCGAACCGCTGCTCCATGACACGCTGGCCGACACCCTGCGGGCCGTCAAGGACCTGGGCTACGTGGTGAAGCTGGACACCAACGGCAGCTTTCCCGACAAGCTGCGGCAGCTGGTGGAAGCCGGGCTGGTGGATTACATAGCTATGGATGTAAAAAATTGTCGGGAGCACTACGGCGTCACCGTGGGGATTCCCAATCTGGACGTGTCGCCCATGGTCGAATCGGTGTCGTACCTGCTGTCGGAGCCGGTGGAATTTGAGTTCCGCACGACGGTGGTTGGGCAATTTCACAACAGGGAGAATCTGGAAGCGCTGGGCCGGTGGATTGCCGGTGCCAAACGGTATTTTCTACAGTCCTTTGTGGATGGGGAAACCCTGTTGTCACGGGGCTGTACGGGCCTTTCTCCACAGGAGATGGAAGCCCTCCGGCAGGCGGTTCTGCCCTGGGTCCCCGGCGCCGAATTGAGGGGGACATAACACAATATCTTGTGGTTCGACAAAATTATGACGACAATATTCTGTGGTTTCTGCCCATTGATTCCGGCGCGCCGACATGATATGCTGTACCCGTTCCTCCAAGGGAGGAGCGGGACTTTTTTACCATCGGCACGAAGGAGAGATCAGCATATGTATGAGGTTCGCAAGCGGGACGGGCAGATCGTCCCTTTGGATATTCAGAAGATCGGCACCGCCATCCGGAAAGCCTTTGACGCCAGAAACCGCCAGTACACGGACGATATTATCGACCTGCTGGTGCTGCGGGTCACGGCGGACTATGAGCCGAAAATTGAAAAAGGCGTTGTCGATGTGGAAGCCATCCAGGACAGTGTGGAAGCGGTGCTGCAATCGGCCGGCTATACCGATGTGGCAAAAAGCTATATCCTCTACCGGAAGCAGCGGGAGCGTCTGCGCAATGTCCGTTCCACCATCCTCGACTACAAGGAGACGGTGAACAGCTATGTCAACGTCACCGACTGGCGGGTGAAAGAGAATTCCACGGTGACCTATTCCGTGGGCGGCCTGATTCTTTCCAACTCCGGCGCCATTACGGCCAACTACTGGCTTTCTGAGATCTACGACGAGGAAATTGCCAACGCCCACCGCAATGCGGACATCCACCTCCACGACCTGTCCATGCTCACCGGCTACTGTGCCGGCTGGAGCCTCAAGCAGCTGATTCAGCAGGGTCTCGGCGGCATTCCCGGCAAGATTACTTCGTCTCCGGCCAACCACCTGTCCACCCTCTGCAATCAGATGGTCAACTTCCTGGGCATCATGCAGAACGAATGGGCCGGCGCCCAGGCGTTTTCCTCCTTCGATACCTATTTGGCCCCCTTTGTCAAAAAGGACAATCTGGACCAGAAGGAAGTCAAACAGTGCATCCAGTCCTTTGTCTACGGCGTCAACACCCCCAGCCGTTGGGGTACCCAGGCGCCCTTCTCCAACATCACCCTGGACTGGACCGTGCCCAAGGATCTGGAGCATCTTCCGGCCATCGTCGGCGGCAAGGAGCAGGACTTCACCTACGGCGACTGCAAAAAAGAGATGGACATGGTCAACAAGGCGTTTATTGAAATCATGATTGAGGGCGACGCCAACGGCCGCGGCTTCCAGTATCCCATCCCCACCTATTCCATCACCAAGGATTTCGACTGGTCCGAGACGGAGAACAACAAGCTGTTGTTTGAAATGACGGCCCGGTACGGCACCCCGTATTTCTCCAACTATATCAACTCCGATATGGAGCCCTCTGATGTCCGCTCCATGTGCTGCCGTCTGCGCCTCGACCTGCGGGAGCTGCGGAAAAAGTCCGGCGGCTTCTTCGGTTCCGGCGAATCCACCGGCTCTGTGGGCGTGGTCACCATCAACATGCCCCGGATTGCCTACCTGTCCCGGAACAAGGAAGAATTTTACGAGCGGCTGGACCATATGATGGACGTTGCGGCCCGCAGTTTGAAAATCAAGCGGACCGTCATCACCAAGCTGCTGAACGAGGGCCTGTACCCCTATACCAAGCACTATCTGGGCACCTTCGACAACCACTTCTCGACCATCGGCCTGGTGGGCATGAACGAGGCCTGTCTCAACGCCCGCTGGATTGGTGAGGACCTGACCCATCCGGCGGCCCAGGACTTTACGGCGGAGGTTCTGGACCATATGCGGGAGCGGTTGAGCGATTATCAGGAGCAGTACGGCGACCTGTACAACCTGGAGGCCACCCCCGCCGAGTCCACCACCTATCGTCTGGCCAAACACGACGTGGAGAAGTACCCGGATATCATCACGGCGGCCCAGCCCGGCGGCACGCCGTACTATACCAATTCCTCCCATCTGCCTGTGGGCTTCACCGAGGATATTTTCGCCGCCCTGGATATCCAGGACAAGCTCCAAACCAAGTATACCTCCGGTACCGTATTCCACGCCTTTTTGGGCGAGAAGCTGCCGGATTGGAAAGCGGCGGCCCGGCTGGTGCGGACCATTGCGGAGAATTACGAGCTGCCCTACTACACCATGTCGCCCACCTATTCCATCTGCGCTGAACATGGATATCTCAGTGGCGAACAGTACGTTTGCCCCCATTGCGGCGCAAAGACGGAGGTCTACAGCCGGATTACGGGCTATTACCGTCCGGTGCAGAACTGGAACGAGGGCAAGACCCAGGAGTTCAAGGAGCGGAAATTGTATGTGGTGGGCGACGCCACCAAGCTGCCCAATACGTGCCGCGTGAAAGCGGTGCAGGAGGAGACCGCCGATACCTGCGGATTGAGCGACGGCGTGTACCTGTTTACCACGAAGACTTGCCCCAATTGTAAGCTGGTCAAACGGTATCTGGAGATTGTGGGCATGGCCTATGAGGAAATCGATGCCGAGGAGCAGGCACAATTGGCGGTGGACCTGGGTATCCGGCAGGCGCCGACGCTGGTGGTGACCCAGGAGGGACAGATGCAGCGGTTCGACGGAGCGGGTGAGATTAAACAGTTTTTGGATAATGTCTCCCGAAGCCTGAGAGCTTAAAAGTAGCACAGCACCCAAAATTAAAAGTTTTACTCGATTTTTTTCAAAAAATCGCGGTTTCCAAAGGCAGAGCCTTTGGTCGCCCGCCGCAGCGGGCGAAACTCCCGCTGGCCGCAGCCAGCGAAACACCCGCGCCGCGCACGGCGCGAAATCCCCAATCGTCCCCAAGCGCCATCCGCAGATGGCGCAACCCCCACGGCAAAGCTGTAAGGCCGCCGTCCCCACCCCGTAGCGGGTGGCGGACGGCGGCCTTCTTGTACGTATTCGCCCCAGCGCACCGATGTACAATACTGGATACCGCCGAGGGTATATGGTCCCCACCGTCCACCCCCGCAGGGGGCGGCGGCAGGGACCATGGCCTGCGGCCGGAGATTGCGCCATCTGCGGATGGCGCTTGGAACGACGGGGGAGTTTCGCGCCTTGCGAGGCGCGACCAGAGGCGCTGCCTCTGGACTCCGCGATTTTTTGAAAAAAATCGAGTAAAACTTTTTACTGTTGGCCCTGAATTACATTATGATTCCGGAAATACTGATTGATAGCGTTGAGCGTCCGTTTTTTATCCCCAGACCACAACGGTGCAGCCAGATGCTTTTTATACCCGTCCCCGGTGAGCCGGTGGATGACCATTTGGGGCGGCGTATGCCGCACACAATCGGCCAGCAGGGCCACATATTCCTCCAACTCCAACGTCCGAAATTTTCCGGCAACGTAATCCGCATACAAATCCGTATCATCCAGCACATGAAGCAGCTGAAACTTGACGCCGTCCGCACCGCTGCGCCCCACATAATCCACCGTCTCCAGAATTTGTTCCCGCGTCTCACCGGGAAGCCCCAAAATCACATGGACGATAACCGTGATGCCCCGCCGCTTCAATTCTGCAACTGCCCAATCGAAGACCGGCAGCTCCCAGCCCCGCCGGATATACCGGGCCGTTGCTTCGTGGATGGTCTGCAAGCCCAATTCCACCCAGACCGGTTTCTTCCGGTTCAACTCGCCCAGCAGGTCCAGCACCGGTTCCGGCAGACAGTCGGGCCGGGTGGCTACCGACAGCGCTACCACATCATCGGGGGCCATGGCCGCTTCATACAGGGAGCGCAGCCGCTCCACCGGCCCGTAGGTGTTGGTAAAGCTCTGAAAGTAGGCGATGAAGTTCCGCCCACCCTTGGCGGCCACCCGCGCTTTCGCCGCCGCCAGCTGTGCAGCCACATCCGAACCGGCGGCGGCAAAGGCTCCGCTGCCGTCGCCGCCGCAGAAAATACAGCCCCGTGTCCCCAGCGTCCCGTCCCGGTTGGGACAGGTAAAGCCCCCATCCAGGGCCAATTTGTAGACTTTGCACCCGTATTGTGTTTGTAATACTTCATTGATGGAGCGGTAATACATGGGCGGACCTCCCGGCGGTTTTTTCTGATTGTACCATAGAATTTCCCACGGTGCACGGCTCTTCTCGGAAAAGCGGTTGCAATCTGCCGCCGGATTTGGCATAATGTATAGAAATGAGTATTGCGCTGGGAGGCGATGCAATGGACGGATATACGATATCACAGTGGGTGCTCTTTTTTCTGGTCTACTGCTTTTTCGGCTGGTGTATTGAATCCACCTTTGTATCCTGCCGGACCCGAAAACTGGTCAACCGCGGTTTCCTCAATGGCCCGGTTATCCCCATTTACGGCTTCGGCGCCATCGCCATTCTGTTTGCCACCCTGCCGGTGCGGACCCATCCCGTGGCTGTGTTCTTCCTGGGCATGATTGCCGCTTCGGTGCTGGAATATTTTACGGGAATGGCTATGGAAGCCATTTTCAAGGTCCGCTATTGGGACTACTCTGATAATTTTATGAACCTCAACGGCCATATCTGCCTGTTTACGTCTCTTTGCTGGGGCGCTCTCAGCGTGGTGCTGGTGGAGTGGATTCACCGTGGCGTGGAACGGGTGATTCTGGGTCTGCCGGACAGTGTATCCCAGCTGCTTTCTCTGATTCTCTCCGGCATTTTCCTGGCCGATCTGGCCGTGTCTCTCAAGACGGCCCTGGATCTGCGGAAGCTGCTGGAACAGCTGGAAGCCTATTCGGAAAAGGCCAAGGAGGAGGCCCGGCAGCTGCAAGAGCGCATGGCCGAGCATATGGAGCAGAGCCGGGAGCGGTTCCTGGAGAAGCTGCCCGACGGCGGCGAAGCGCTGCAAAAGCGCATTGAATCCTGGGAGCAGGCCGCCGAACGGTGGGAGCAGAGCGAAACCGTTGCCAAGCTCCGTGCCGATCTGGCCGCCTGGAAGGCCCGGCGGGAACAGGCCCGCGAGGGTTTCCGCCAGCGGATGACCCTGGACAAGCGGCTCCTGCTGCGGAACAACCCCACCGCCCGGTCCAAGCGCTACGGCGAACAGCTGCGGTTCCTGCGCCAGCGGATGTACGAGGAATATCTGGAACGGAAAAAGAAGAACTGATTCCGTTTTATCATGGATTTGGAGGAATGTCAGATGGAAACCCTGGGTTATTACAACGGTACCATTGGAGAGCTGCATGAGATCAGCGTCCCCATGCTGGACCGGGTCTGTTACTTTGGTGACGGCGTCTATGACGCCACCTATGCCCATAACCATGTGATCTACTGCCTGGAGGAGCATGTGGACCGCTTCTTTCATTCGGCGGCCCTGCTGCGCATGGAGATTCCCTGCACCAAGGAGGAGCTGAAAACGCTGCTGTCCGATCTGGTGCGGAAGGTGGACAGCGGCGATCAGTTTGTTTACTGGCAGCTGACCCGTGGAACCGGCATCCGCAACCATCTGCCCACCGATGGCCCCGGCAACCTGTGGGTTATGTTGCGGCCCGCCGAGGTTCAGGACACCTACGGCAAGCTGAACCTGATTACCCTGGAGGACACCCGGTTCCTCCACTGCAACATCAAGACGCTGAACCTGCTGCCCAATGTCATGGCGGCCCAGAAAACCCATGAGGCAGGCTGTGACGAGGCCATTCTCCACCGGGGCGACATGGTGACCGAGTGCGCCCACTCCAACGTCCACATCCTCAAGGACGGCGTCCTAAAGACCCATCCCACGGACCATTTGATTCTGCCCGGTATCGCCCGGCAAAACCTCATTTGGGCCTGCAAGACCCTGGGCGTCGCCGTGGACGAGACACCGTTCACCGTGGCGGAGCTGTTCGACGCCGACGAGGTGATTGTGTCCTCCTCCGGCTCCTTCTGCGTGGCCGCCGCCACCATCGACGGTAAGCCCGTGGGCGGCAAGGCCCCGGAAACCCTCAAAAAGCTCCAGGACTTCCTGGTGGCCGATTTCGAGGAAAAGACCAAGTAAACGCATATACCCCCGCCGGTTTTGGTTGACAAACCGGCGGGGGTTTGTTATGATATGCTCTGTTCCAAAATTGCATAGACAGTTCGTGACCATCCTGTCGATAAACAAAACTAGGGACTGCCGGCGCTCTGATTGAGCGGCGGCGACTTTGAGATGGGCGAAAGTGTTTGCACTTTGGCCCGTCGTTGCATTTTAGGAGGAAACAACAAGATGAAAAAACTCACCACCCGCGATCTGGCATTCTGCGGCGTTATCGCTGCGCTGTATGCCGTCATCACCCTGGCAATTGCACCCTTTGCCTACGGACCCATTCAATTCCGGATTTCCGAGGCCCTGTGCGTCCTGCCGTTCTTTGTGCCCGTCACGTCGCTGGGCCTGTTCGTCGGCTGTCTGGTGGCCAATCTGTTCTCCACGGTGACAACGCTGGATATTGTCATTGGTTCCGCCGCTACGCTGCTGGGCTGCCTGTGGACCGCCAAACTCCGCACCAAGTGGCTGACGCCCCTGCCCACGACCATCGTCAACGGCGTTATGGTGGGCGCCATGCTGGCCGCCGTCTATACCCCCGATGCCTTTTGGCAGGGTTTTCTGGTGAACGGCTTGCAGGTGGCCGCCGGTGAATTGGCCGTCATGGTCATTCTGGGCCTGCCTCTGGCCGTCTGGCTGGAGAAGTCCAAGGTCCTCAAGCGGCTGACCATCCAGGTCCGCACCTTTGCATAACGACAACAGGCTCGTTGCAGACGGTTTTCCGCTGCAACGGGCCTGTTGTATATTATGGAGAATATCGATGCTGTTTGTCTGATAAAGGGCCATGCAACGCAAATTTTCCTGACCGCAACGGAACGTTGACAGGAATAAAATCATGATTGGTAGCACGCAACCAGTGCATTGTAGTATCATTTATCAGAGGTGATGAATATGGACATAGCAGAAAGACTGCAAGACCTGCGCAAGAAAGCAGGCTATTCACAGGAGCAAGTCGCTGAGCAATTGGGACTCTCCAGGCAAGTTGTTTCCAAATGGGAAAGCGGGGTATCACTTAGATAAAGATACCACACCATTCCCACGCTGACTTTTGCTCAACCGATACAGCCGGAGGGCTGGATAACAAGAAAAGGCGGTATGCGCCCCGTGGAGGGGGGTAGCGTACCGCCTTTTCTTGTGGGGGTTTCCAAAGGGGGCAACGCCCCCATTTGGCACACGACTTTGCGAAGCA
>DVJJ01000020.1 GCA_018716875.1 Candidatus Avoscillospira avistercoris | reverse complement strand
CTGGGCGGTCTCAATGAGATCGGCAAGAATATGACCGTGCTGGAATATGGCCGCGACATCATCATTGTGGACTGCGGCGTGGGCTTTCCCGAGGGCGACATGTACGGCGTGGACCTGGTGATCCCCGATGTGACGTACCTCATCAAGAACCAGAACAAGATCCGCGGCATTTTCCTGACCCATGGCCACGAGGACCACATCGGCTCCCTGCCCTATGTGCTCCAGCAGATCAAGGCCCCCGTCCACGGCACCCGCCTGACGCTGGGCCTGGTGAAGCTGAAACTGGAAGAGCACAAGATTCTTGACAAGTGTAAGCTTATTACCCATGAGGCCGGAGAGACCGTCAAGGCCGGCAATTTCCAGGTGGAGTTCATTCACGTCAACCACTCCATTGCTGATGCCGTGGCCTTTGCCATCAAGACGCCTATCGGCACCGTGGTTATGACCGGTGACTTCAAGATCGATCCCACCGCCGAGGATGGTATGATTGATCTGGGCCGGTTCGGCCAGCTGGGCAAGGAGGGCGTTCTGGCTCTGCTGTGCGACTCTACCAACGTGGAGCGGGGTGGCTACACCGCCAACGAGATGGTGGTCACCGAGAGCTTTGACCGGCTGTTCAAAAACTGCGATCAAAGAATCATCGTCTCCACCTTTGCCTCCAACGCCTACCGTCTCCAGTCCCTTATCACCGTGGCCCACAAGTACGGCAGAAAAATCGCCTTTTCCGGCCGCAGCATGGAGAACATTCTCAAGGTGTCCACGGAGCTGGGCTATATGAAGCTGCCCCCCAAAACCGTGGTGGACATCAACCAGATCAAATCCATCCCCAAGGATAAGCTGGTTATTGTGGCAACCGGCTCCCAGGGCGAGGATATGTCGGCGTTGTATCGTATGGCCTACGCGTCCCACCGGCAGGTGGAGATTCAGGCCGGCGACCGGGTTATTCTGTCGGCTTCCGCCATCCCCGGCAATGAAAAGGCCATCGGCAACATCATCAATGAATTGTACCGCAAGGGCGCCGATGTGGTTTGTGACAAACTCTCCGAAGTCCATGTGTCCGGCCACGCCTGCCAGGAGGAATTGAAGATCATCCACGGTCTGCTGAAACCCCGGTTCTTTATTCCCGTCCACGGTGAACAGCGCCATCTGCGCATCCACGCCAAACTGGCCGTCAACGCTATGGGCATGGACCCCCGCCACGTCATCATTTCTGATTTGGGCCGCGTCATTGAGCTGACGGGCCGTTCCTGCAAGCTGACGGGCACCGTCCCCGCCGGTAAGGTCCTGGTGGACGGCAGCGGCGTGGGCGATGTGGGCAGCGTGGTGCTGCGGGACCGCAAGCATCTGGCCCAGGACGGTATGCTGGTGGTGGTGGTGAACCTCAGCGCCGAGGATGGCTCCATCCTGTCCGGCCCCGATATCATCACCCGCGGCTTTATCTATGTGAAGGAGTCCGAGGAGCTCATGGACAATCTCCGGGAGATCACCTTGGGTGCTCTGGAGAAGTGCCGCAACCGGCAGGCCCGCGATTGGGCTGCTATCAAATCGGCCATCAAGTCCGATTTGTCCCACTATCTGTTCAAGACCACCAAGCGGAATCCCATGATTCTTCCTGTTATTATGGAGCTCTGAGAAAGTATTGGCCGGGCCTGCGACGCAGGCCCGGCCTTTTTGCACTTTTGGGGCGGCCACCGCATAGAATGGACCAACTTTATAAAAATGAGGTGACCGCCATGGAACCAGATACTCCCCTGCAATGCTCCGGCGGCTGTGCCAACTGCCCCAGAAGGAAGCAGTGTGCCGCTGCCGCGCCCCAACCGGTGGAGCCGACGACCCCGGCTGCACCGCCCACGACGCCTGCCACACCGCCCGCAGCTCCCGCTGCGCCATCGTCAGAAAATGCCGCGTTGGAGGACTTTCTCAAAGAGAATCCCAGCCACGGCGTCCTGCGGGTCCAGGCCTTCCGGGGCAATCAGGCCATCCCGGTAAAAGGGGTCGACGTTACTGTCAGCTGGAGGCTGCGGGACGGTACAAATTACGTCTTTTACACCGGTACCACCGACGAAAGCGGACTGGTGGATGCCATTGCCCTGCCCGCCCCGGAGCGGCAGCAGTCAGTGGAGCCGGGGGAGCCCCATCCGGATGCAGCCTACCAGCTGGTGGCCCGCCATCCGGAATTTGAAACGGTCACGGCCACGGTCAATATTTTTCCCGGCATTAAAACGGTGCAGCCGGTGCAGCTGCAGCTGCGGGAGGAATGATCCATGTCAACACCTGTGATCCCCGAGACCATCACGGTCCATCTCGGCTTGCCCGACGACAAAACGGCGCCCAATGTCCGGGTCCCCTTTGTGGATTACATAAAGAATGTGGCGTCCAGTGAAATTTATCCCACCTGGCCGGACGCGGCTCTGCGGGCCAACATTTTGGCACAGATCTCCTTTGCCCTGAACCGGGTCTATACAGAGTGGTACCGAAGTCGGGGGTATGATTTTGACATCACCTCCACCACCCAGTATGATCAGAAGTACATCCATGGCCGGGAGATCTTTGAAAACGTGGGCCAAATTGTCGATGAGATTTTTAATGACTATGTGGTGCGCCAAGGGACCGTACAGCCCTTGTTCACCCAGTATTGCAACGGTACCACCGTCACCTGCGACGGCCTGAGCCAATGGGGCACCGTGGATTTGGCAGAACAGGGCTTGGTGCCCTATGAGATTTTGCAGCAGTTTTACGGCGACGATATTGGCATTGTCCGGGACGCCCCCACAGGCCCCAATCTGCCGTCGTATCCCGGCAAGGCGCTGCGGCTGGGCGATGTGGGCGAGGAGGTGCGGACCATTCAGCGGCAGCTGAACCGCATTGCCCGGAACTATCCGGCCTTGGGCCAGGATTTGCCCCTTAACGGCATTTTCTCCGCCGCTACCGAGGAAATGGTGAAGAAATTCCAACAGATTTTCAATCTCCAGGTGGACGGCGTGGTGGGAAAGGCCACCTGGTACCAGATTAAAGCCATCTACAACGCGGTCAAAGGTCTGGGGGAACTGACCGGCGAGGGCCTCACCATCGACGAGGTGGACCGGATTTTCTCCAAAATCCTGCGCCAGGGTGACCGGGGCGACCCGGTGCGCACCATTCAATATTATCTGTCGGTGCTGGGATTCTTTGACGATACGCTGCCCAAGATTGTCATTGACGGCATTTTCGGCCCGGAGACGGAGCGGGCCATTCGGGTGTTCCAGCAGCAGCAGGGATTGACTGCGGACGGCATTGTGGGCCGGGACACCTGGGACGCCCTAACCAATGCCTATAATCAGGTGCGGGCGTCTCTGCCGGAACAATATCTCAGTGCGTCCGATGAGATTTACCCCGGCAAGTTCCTGACGCCGGGACAGGAGGGGCCGGAGGTGGCCAGTTTGCAGCGGCTTCTGCGGCGGGCCGCCCTCAATGTAACCTTTATTCCGGCGGTGACGGAGAACGGCGTCTATGACGCTGCCACCGAGGCTGCCGTCAAAGCGGTCCAGGAGCGGGTGGACCTGGAGGTGACGGGCATCACAGGGCCACTGACCTGGGCGGCCATTGCCGCCATCGCCCAGGGTGTATGAGACGAAACAATGCAAAAAGCCCACCGGCTGCGTCCGGTGGGCTTCTATCATGGGTATCGTTAACCGCTCTGACGGGAAACCAGCTGCCAGGGAATCACCTGGGATTGGCAGGGCTGGCCCTGCATCAGCCGCATCAGCAGATCGGCGGCCATGTGTCCGGCGTTCTGCTGGCCGTGGGACAGGGAGGTGACGGGAACCGGGGAGATATCACAGTAGGGGCTGCCGTCGAAGCTGACCACCGCCAGATCCTCCGGCACCCGGACGCCCCGCTTCAGCAGCATGGCAATCAGCCGCGCCGCAATTTCATCGTTATAGCAGACCAGGGCGGTGCAGTGCTTGAAAATGCCGGTAATGTGCTGACAATACTGGTCATCATTGAGCAGCCGTTCCCGGTGCTCGGTGTTGTACCAGAAAATGTGACGGTCCTCCAGGGGCAGACCCAGGTCCCGCATGGCCTCCGCGTAACCGGCGTACCGCTCTACGCCCTGGATGTCGTCGCTTTTAAAGAAACCGCCGATGGCCGTGTGACCCTTTTGGTGCAGGTATTCCACCAACTGGCGGCCACCGCCCCGGTTGTCGTCCATGACGGACACAACGCTGTCCTCCAACTCCCGGTAGATGCCATGTAGAAAGACCAGGGGGACGTTTTTCCGGCGCAGCTGCTCGTACAGGTCCAGATTGGGAGAGGGCAGGCCCGTTTTGGTACCTTCCACCAAAATACCATCGGGCAGATTGCCCTCCAGCAGCGTCTGTAAAATCCGGCGCTCATTGCCGATTTGGTTCTGTGTGGCGAAAAGGGTGGGGGCGCCGTTGTTGGCAGCCAGCACCGTTTCGATTTCCCGCAGAATATTGGGGAAAATGTAATTGCTGATATAGGTGGTGACGACGGCCACGGTCCGCCGGGGGGTGGCTGCCGGACCGTGGGTGGCCAGGATATGGGAACCGCTGCCCTGCCGCCGTTCAATGAGGCCCTCACTGGCCAACAGACTCAGGGCTTGCCGTACAGTCTGACGGCTCATATGAAACTGGGAGCAAAGCTCGTATTCCGTGGGCAGCAGCATGGTGTCCCGATAGCGGCCGCTGCGGATTTCCTCCCGCAGCGTACCGGCCACCAACTGATATTTTGGTTGCATAGCTTCGGATTCTCCTTGTCGGCACGTCCGTGCCGCCGCACACGGCGGTACATGGCGTGCGCCATTCTGTGACCAAGCATATCACACTTGTAGTATGATGGCAAGACAAAATAATATTTGTATCATACAATCAGGATGAAACTGGGAATTCAATCGGAGAGAATCTGAAAGAACACCGTCGGAACCGCCGGAAAGTCTGCGAAAGCGACCATACAAATTTATTTTAAAGCGAACAAAATAAAGTTCAAATTTACCATCTGTGCACAATGCCCAAAGAGAAAAAGCGGACAAAATTGAGAAAATGTTGCGATATCTTTTAAAAAACTGTTAACGATCCAAGAATTTATTTAAAAAACAAAAAATCTGCTTTCATGAAGCAAAGTGCGCCAATTTTTGTATTGTTACAAAATGAGAAACATGAAATTGTCCGTACCTCTTATTGACATTTGCGGAGAAAAGCGTATACTAAGAACCATCAAACGGCCGGCTGCATCGGGAATGACTACCCGAGAGAGGCTGCCGGTCCATCATGAAATGGAGGAAAATTCATCATGAAGAAATTTGTTGCTCTGCTTCTTGCTCTGATGATGGTACTCGCCATGGGCGCTTGCAGCTCCAGCGGCACCACCACCGAGGACACTGCTGCCAACGACACCGCCACCACGGACGATGCCGCCACTACCGACGATGCCGCTACCACGGACGATGCTGCCACTGAGGACACCGGCGATACCGGCGCTGCCGACGGCGAGCTGATCAAGGTTGGCTTCGCTCAGGTTGGCCACGAGTCCGACTGGCGTACCGCTTCCACCAAGTCCGCCCAGGATGTCTTCACCGCTGAGAACGGCTATGAGCTGTCCTTCGTTGACTGCGACAACGACTCCGCTGTTCAGCTGGACGCTGTCCGTAACTTCATCCAGCAGGGTATGGACTACATCATCATCGACCCCATCGTTGCCACCGGCTGGGACACCGTTCTGACCGAGTGTGAGGACGAGGGCATCCCCGTCATCGTCATCGACCGTACGGTTGACGACTCCGACAAGTATGCTTCCTGGGTCGGCTCCAACTTTAAGACTGAGGGCCTGGCCTGCGGCGAGTGGCTGAAGGCTTACGCTGCTGCTCAGGGCATCACTGAGATCAACGCTCTGGTCATCGAGGGTTCCACCGGTGCTTCCGCTACCATCGGCCGTACCGAGGGCTTCAAGGAGATCGCTGACCGCGAGGGCTGGACCATTCTCGACTCCCAGAACGGTGACTTCACCGAGGCCGGCGGCCAGGAAGTCATGGAGTCCTACTGCCAGAGCTACAAGGGCCAGTTCAACGTGGTTATCTGCCAGAACGATAACGAGGCTTACGGCGCTATGACCGCTATGGATCAGGCCGGTGTCACCTACGGTGTCGGCGGCGACGTCATCCTGGTTTCCTTCGACGCCAACAAGGCTGCTCTGGAGCTGGTGAAGGAAGGCAAGCTGAACGCTGACTTCGAGTGCAACCCCATGGCTGCTCCCGACGTGGACGCTGTCATCAAGCAGCTGGAGGCCGGCGAGACTCCCGAGAAGGAGATCTACATGAACGAGACCTGGTTCGTTGCTGAGGACGTTGCCGGTGCTACCATCACCGTTGACGGTGCCGAGCAGGATCTGGTGGTTGTGACCCAGGAGGTCCTGGACGCTCGTCCCTACTAATTCTTTCGAATATCCCTAAATCGTGTTATACCCAGGGGAGGAACCCGGCGTTTCCCGGGGTCCTCCCCTTCAAATTTTGTAGAGGTGATCCGTTTTGGAAAACAACATCGTTTTGACCGCCCGCGGGATCTGCATGACCTTCCCCGGCGTCAAGGCCCTGGACAACGTGGACTTTACCCTACGCAAGGGTGAGATCCATGCCCTCATGGGTGAAAATGGCGCCGGCAAGTCCACCCTCATTAAGTGCCTCACCGGCATCAACGATTTTGAGGCCGGCGAGATCCGTGTGGACGGTGTGGACGGCCCGGTAAAGAACCGCTCTACCCTGGACGCCCAGCGGGTCGGTATCTCTACCGTGTATCAGGAAGTCAATCTCTGTCCCAACCTCAGCGTTGCGGAAAACCTGTACATCGGCCGCGAGCCTATGACAGCCTTTCACACCATCAATCGCCGGGCCATGTTCAAGCGGGCCGACGAACTGGTAAAACGTCTCGACATCCATGTGGATGTCACGCAAAATCTCGAAAATTACTCCCTGGCCATCCAGCAGATGATTGCCATTGCCCGCGCGGTGGATATGAACTGCAAGGTGCTGATTCTTGACGAGCCTACCTCCTCCCTGGACGATGGCGAAGTGGAGAAGCTCTTCACCATGATGCGCAACCTCAAGGAACAGGGAGTTGGTATAGTATTTGTCACCCACTTCCTGGAGCAGGTTTACGCCGTCTGCGACCGGATCACGGTTCTGCGCAACGGTACGTTGGTGGGTGAGTATCCCATTGCCGACCTGCCCCGTCTGGAGCTGGTCTCCGCCATGATGGGCAAGGACTTCGACGATCTGGTGGACATCCGTCCCGAGGGATACAACGAGCGCACCTTCGACCAACCGGAAATCGAGGCCCGCGGCATGAGCCATCGGGGCACCATCAAGCCCTTCGATCTGGATATTCGCAAGGGCGAGGTTGTGGGTCTCACCGGTCTGCTGGGCTCCGGTCGCAGCGAGCTGGCCCGCGTCATCTACGGCGCCGACAAGAACCAGACCGGTACTTTGAAGGTGGCCGGTAAGGAAGTCAAGATCAATCAGCCCATCGACGCCATGAACCTGGGCATGGGCCTGCTGCCCGACGACCGCAAGGCCGAGGGTATCATCGGCGATCTGTCCGTCCGGGAGAACATCATTCTGGCCATGCAGGCCAAGCGCGGCATGTTCCGCCTGATTCCCCGTGCCAAGCAGGAGGAAATTGCGGACCATTACATCCAACTGCTGCAAATCAAGACCGCCAGCCGTGAGACGCCCATCAAGCAGCTGTCCGGCGGCAACCAGCAGAAGGCCATTCTGGGTCGCTGGCTGGCCACGGAACCGGATTTCCTGATTCTGGACGAGCCCACCCGCGGCATCGATGTGGGCACCAAGACGGAAATCCAGAAGCTCATTATCAAACTGGCCCAGGAGGGCAAGAGCATCCTGTTCATCTCCTCGGAAATCGAGGAAATGATCCGTACCTGTAACCGGATGGCCGTCCTCCGCGACGGCGCCAAGGTCGGCGAGCTGGACGGCGAGCTGACGCAGGAGCGCGTGATGAAAGCCATTGCAGGAGGTAGCAAGGAATGAACACCTTACGAAAAGCCACACGGCAACAGCTGTTTCTGCCCATCGTGTGCGTCATCCTGGTGCTGGCCGTCAACATGGTCTATGACGCAGCCCGTGGCGCAGGCATCTTCAACTTCTTCCACATCTATATTCAGAACGACCTGCTGCAGGGCCGTCTGATCAACATTCTCAACCGCGGCAGTGAGGTGGCCATTCTGGCCATCGGCATGACCCTGGTGGTGTCGGCTTCCTCCGGTACCGATATTTCTGTGGGCTCGGTCATGAGTCTCTGCGCCTCTTTCTGCTGCATGCTTATCGCTGGTTTCGGCGTGTCCAGCGTGGAGAGCGCCGACCAGTTCGCCATGCCCATCGTGGTGGGCCTCATCGGCGCCCTGGCCATGGGCGTGCTCTGCGGTGTCTTCAACGGCTCCCTGGTGGCCTATCTGGGTATCCAGCCCATGGTGGCGACGCTGATTCTCTGGTCCGCCGCCCGTGCCATCGGTCTGCTGCTGTGCAACAACCTGATTGTCTATATCCGCGTGCCGGAGTTTGGCGTCTACGGCGGTTACATCGGCTGTGTCCCCACCCCCATCATCATTGCCGCCGCCTGTGTGCTGGTGGTGTCCCTGGTGCTGAAAAAGACGGCCATGGGCCTGTACATCCAGTCTGTGGGCATTAACAAAAAGGCCAGCCGCATTGCCGGCCTCAACTCCCGTAAAATTATCTTCATCTGCTATCTGCTCTGCGGCCTGTGCGCCGGTATCGCCGGTATCGTGGCCTCCAGCCGTATCACCAGCGCCGACTCCAACAACATCGGCCTGAACATGGAGCTGGACGCCATCCTGGCCGTAGCCCTGGGCGGCAACAGCCTGGGCGGCGGTAAGTTTAACCTGGCCGGCTCCATCATCGGCGCCTACACCATCCAGGCCATTACCACCACCATGTACAACCTGGGCGTGTCCACGGAGGTTACTCCCGTGTTCAAAGCCGTCATCGTCATTCTCATCGTTGCCATCCAGGCTCCCCCTGTTAAGGCCTGGTTCAAGAAGCACAGTGCAGCCAAGGCTGCCAAGAAGGAGGTGGCCCGCGTATGAAAGCGCCCGCCAATGCCATCAAGCGCCGCAGCGGTTCCATCAATGGTCACACCCTGCTGATGCTTATTACCATTGTTCTCTTTATTCTGCTCTACGCCGGCGGCTGCATTGCCTACGCCGACAAAAACTTCACCCGTGTACAGACGTTCCTGAACATTCTGCGCTCCAGCGCGGGCCTGATCTGCGTCACCTGTGGCATGACCTGCGTCATGCTCACCGGCGGCATCGACATTTCCGTAGGCTCCCTGATTGCCCTGGACTGTATGATTCTGGCTATGGGCATGGGCGACTGGGGCTTCAGCGCCGTTGTCTCCATGGTCCTCGTCCTGGTACTGGGCATTGCCTTTGGTCTGTTCCAGGGCTTCTGCGTGGGCTATTTGCAGATTCAGCCCTTTATCGTCACCATGGCCGGTATGTTCTTCGCCCGCGGCATGACGGCGGTTATCTCCACCGATCAGCTGTCCATCACCGCCGAGAGCAGCCAGTGGTTCTACGATCTGGCGAACTACCGCATCTACCTGCCCTTCGGCGGCTATGTGAACAAGGCTGGTAAAATGGTTATGCCTTATATCGGCTGGGGCGTGGTAGTGGCTTTTGTGGTCCTCATTGCCATTTTCCTGGTCCTGCGGTATACTCGTTTTGGACGCTCCCTCTATGCGGTGGGCGGCAACGAGCAGTCCGCAGCCATGATGGGCCTGAATGTCAAGAAAACCAAAATGCTGGCCTATGTGCTGGCTTCCTTCCTGTGCTCCATCGGCGGCATCTGCTATGCCATGAACACCATGTCGGCCAACGTCAACCAGGCCACGGGTCTGGAAATGGACGCCATTTCCTCCTGCGTCATCGGCGGTACCCTGCTGACCGGCGGCGTGGGCAATGTGCTGGGCTCCCTCTTCGGCGTGCTCATCAACGGCACCATCTCCAGCATTGTGCAGACCAACGGCAAGCTGGCCAGCTCTTGGCCCAACATTCTGACTGCCATTCTGCTGTGCTTCTTCATCGTCCTGCAGAGCGTCTTTGCCATCCTGAAGGATCGGAAGAAATAATCTAGGAGGATTATCATGCAAGTGCAAGAACTCATCGCCAACGGCGGCGCGTATCTGGGCCTGGAGCTGGGCTCCACCCGCATCAAGGCTGTGCTCATCGACAACGGCCACCAGGTGGTGGCCACCGGCAGCTATGGCTGGGAAAACCGCTATGAGGGCGGTTACTGGACCTACCATCTGGAGGATGTGTGGACCGGTATCCAGGCGGCCTATACGGAACTGGCCGCCGATGTGAAAAAGCAGTACGGCGTCACCCTGACCAAGCTGGCCGGTATGGGCTTCTCCGCCATGATGCACGGCTATCTGCCCTTTGACAAGAGCGGCGCCCTGCTGGCTCCCTTCCGCACCTGGCGCAACACCACCACCGGCCCTGCCGCCGAGGCACTAAGCAGCCGGTTCCAATTCAACATTCCCCTGCGCTGGAGCATTGCCCATCTGTATCAGGCTATGCTCAATGGAGAGGAGCATGTGGGCTCCATCGATTTCCTGACCACCCTGGCCGGTTACGTTCACTGGAAGCTCAGCGGCAAGCGGGTTCTGGGTGTGGGTGATGCCAGCGGTATGTTCCCCATCGACAGCACCACCGGTGACTTTGATGAAACCATGGTGCAGAGCTTCGATGCCCTGGCCGCCGAGAGCGGTTACAGCTGGAAGCTTCGCGATTTGCTGCCCCAGGTTTTGTCTGCCGGTGAAGATGCCGGCTGCCTGACGGAGGAGGGTGCCAAGCTGCTGGACGTCAGCGGCAACCTCCAGGCCGGAATCCCCATGTGTCCCCCCGAGGGCGACGCCGGAACCGGCATGGCCGCCACCAACGCTGTGGCCGAGCGCACCGGCAACGTGTCCGCCGGTACCTCCATCTTTGCCATGATCGTTCTGGAAAAGGCACTGTCCAAGGTCTATCCGGAGATCGATATGGTTACCACTCCCGACGGCAAGCCTGTGGCTATGGTCCACTGCAACAACTGCACCAATGAGATCAACGCCTGGGCCAAGCTGTTCGCCCAGTTCCAGGAGGCCATGGGCCAGACGGTGGACATGAATAAGCTGTTCACCACCATGTTTGAGTCCGCCCTCCAGGGCGACGCCAACGGCGGCGGCCTGGTGCTGTACAACTACCTGTCCGGCGAGTCCATCACCGGTCTGGACGAGGGCCGTCCCCTGTTTGTGCGCGGTCCTGAGAGCGAATTCAGCTTCGCCAACCTCATGCGTACCCAGCTGTATTCCGCCCTGGCTACGTTGAAGCTGGGCCTGGATATTCTGAGCGGGGAGCAGGTGGCCGTGGACCGTCTGCTGGGCCATGGCGGCTTCTTCAAGACCCCGGTTGTCGGCCAGCGTATGATGGCCGCCGCGGCCAACGCCGCCGTCTCCGTCATGGAGACCGCCGGTGAGGGCGGCCCCTGGGGCATGGCGGTCCTGGCGGCCTACGCCGGACGCAAGACCCAGGGACAAACCCTGGACAACTATTTGGATACCTGTGTGTTCGCAGGTCAGAAGGTTACCACCGTGGAGCCTCAGGCCGAGGATCTGGCCGGTTTCAACGCCTTTATGGAGCGCTACCGCGCCAACCTGCCCGTGGAGCGGGCAGCGGTGGAACACTATACAATCTAAGCTACATCGCAAAGGAGCAAATTCCCCATGAAAAATTACGAGTTTTGGTTTGTTGTCGGCAGCCAGTTCCTGTATGGCCCCGAGGTCCTGGAGACTGTGGCCAAGCGTGCCGCCGAGATGGTCGAGAAGATGAACGCCTCCGGCAATCTGCCCTATAAGCTGGTCTACAAGGTTACCGCCAAGACCAACCAGGAGATTGCCGAGGTGGTCCGCGAGGCCAACTACGACAAGAACTGCGCCGGTATCATCACCTGGTGCCACACCTTCTCCCCCTCCAAGATGTGGATCAACGGCTTTGTGAATCTGCAAAAGCCCTACTGCCACTTCGCCACCCAGTACAACCGGGAGATCCCCAACGACGAGATCGACATGGACTTCATGAACCTGAACCAGGCCGCCCACGGCGACCGGGAGCACGGCTTCATCGCCGCCCGTCTGCGGATGCCCCGCAAGGTCATCGCCGGTTACTGGCAGGATGCCGATGTCCAGGAGCGTCTGGGCAGCTGGATGCGCGCCGCTGTGGGCGTGGCCTTCTCCAAGGAGCTGAAGGTCATGCGCTTCGGCGACAACATGCGGGAAGTTGCTGTCACCGAGGGCGACAAGGTTGAGGTCCAGGCCAAGCTGGGTTGGCAGGTCAACACCTGGCCTGTGGGCAAGCTGGTGGAGACCATGGACGCTGTCACCGAGGCTGAGATCGACGCTCTGATGGACGAGTATAAGAAGTCCTACGACATTGCCACCGACAACATCGACTCCGTCCGCTATCAGGCCCGCGAGGAAATCGCCATGAAGAAGATGCTGGACGCCGAGGGCTGCATGGCCTACTCCAACACCTTCCAGGACCTGTACGGCATGCGTCAGCTGCCCGGTCTGGCTTCCCAGCACTTGATGGCCCAGGGCTACGGCTACGGCGGCGAGGGCGACTGGAAGGTCTCCGCCATGACCGCCATCATGAAGGCCATGGGTGAGAACGGCAACGGCGCTTCCGCCTTCATGGAGGATTACACCTACCATCTGGAGAAGGGCAACGAATATTCTCTGGGCGCTCATATGCTGGAGGTCTGCCCCTCTGTGGCTGCGGACCGTCCCCGCATTGAGGTCCATCCCCTGGGCATCGGTGACCGGGAAGATCCCGCCCGTCTGGTCTTCGAGGGCAAGGAGGGCGACGCCATTGTGGTCAGCCTTATCGACATGGGCGGCCGTCTGCGCCTGATCTGCCAGGATATCCACTGCGTCAAGCCCATCATGCCCATGCCCAACCTGCCTGTGGCCCGCGTCATGTGGAAGGCTGAGCCCAACCTGACCACCGGTGTGGAGTGCTGGATCACCGCCGGCGGCGCCCACCACACGGTCCTCAGCTACGACGTTACCGCCGAGCAGATGAAGGATTGGGCTACCATGATGGACATTGAATTTGTCCATATCACCAAGGACACCACCGTGGAGTCCCTGGAGCACGAGTTGTTCCTCAACGACCTGGCCTGGAAGTTGAAATAATCTCTGAATATTGATACAATGGGCCTGTTTATAAGCAGGCCCATTGTTCTAGCAATGTGTGTGTATGGAATTGGAGGAAAAAAGTATGTTGGAAGCACTGAAAGAACAAGTCTGTAAGGCCAACTTGGAGCTGCCCAAGCATGGCCTGGTCACCTTCACCTGGGGCAACGTCTCCGGTGTGGACCGGGAGCAAGGCCTTATGGTCATCAAGCCCTCCGGTGTCAGCTATGAGAACATGACTGCCGAGGACATGGTGGTTGTCCGCCTCAGCGACGGCGCTGTGGTGGAGGGTAAATGGAAGCCCTCCAGCGATACCGACACCCATTTGGCCCTGTACAACGCCTTCCCGGCATTGGGCGGCATTGTCCATACCCACAGCCGTTGGGCCACCTCCTTTGCCCAGGCCGGTAAGGGGGTCCCTGCCTTCGGCACCACCCAGGGTGACTATTTCTATGGGGAGATTCCCTGCACCCGCAAGATGACCCCCGAGGAAATTGGCGGCAAATACGAGCTGGAGACCGGCAACGTCATCATTGAGACCTTCAACAGCCGCAAGATCGACCCGGCCCAGGTACCCGCCGTTCTCGTCTACAGCCACGGTCCCTTTGCCTGGGGCAAGGACGCCATGGATGCCGTCCATAACGCTGTGGTTCTGGAGGAGGTCTCCTTTATGGCCTTCCATGCCATGGCTATGACCCCCGGCCTGCCCCCCATGCAGCAGGAGTTGTTGGACAAGCACTATCTGAGAAAGCACGGCCCCGGCGCTTACTACGGCCAGGGCTAAGGAGGAACGGCTATGGAACGCAAGGCTTTTGGCATTCTGCCCGACGGCCGGACTGTGGAGGAATTGACCATTCGCGGCGGCGGCCTGACGGCTTCTGTACTCACTTGGGGCGGCATTCTGCGGACCTTGTGGGTGCCCACCAAGGACGGCTCCACAGTGGACGTGCTCTTGGGCATGGATACGGTGGGGGACTACTTGCAGCAGGATAAATACCTGGGCGCGCTGATTGGCCGCTATGCCAACCGCATCGGCGGCGCCAGCTTCGACCTGGGCGGCAAGATTTACCCCCTGGCGGCCAACGACGGCCCCAACAGCCTCCACGGCGGCCCCGGCGGTTTTGACCGGCAGATGTGGACCGTGGAGAATCAGACCGAGGATTCTGTAACCCTGACGCTGAAAAGTCCTGACGGCCAGGAAGGTTACCCTGGTAATTTGAGCGTCCGGGTGGTGTATCTGCTGGACGGCGACGGCCTGCATATCCGCTATGAGGCCACCACCGACAGCGATACCATCTGCAATCTGACAAACCATGCCTATTTCAATCTGAGCGGCCACAGCAGCGGCCCGGTGACGGATCAGGAGATTCAGATTTTTGCCGACCGCTATACGCCCACCCTGCCCGGCTCCATCCCCACCGGCGAGATCGCTCCGGTGGATGGCACGCCCATGGACCTGCGGGTGTCCCAGCCCATGGGGCTTCATGCCGACGATGATTTTGCGCAGCTGAAACTGGCTGGCGGTTATGACCACAACTGGGTCATCAACGGCCACGACGGAACCTTGCGTCCGGTGGCCCGGGCTGTGAGCCATCAGACCGGCGTGGTCCTGGAAACCCGGACTACTCTGCCGGGCATCCAGTTCTACGGCGGTAATTACCTGGACCATTGCCCCCGCGGCAAGGGCGGCGCACCCTATGCTGCCCGCTGGGGCTTCTGCCTGGAGACCCAGTTCTTCCCCGACAGCCCCAACCACGCCAATTTCCCCAGCGCCGTTTTGAAGGCCGGGGAGACGTACCGCAGCGAGACGGTGTACCGCTTCTCTGTGGAATAACGTATGATACAAAATCAACGCCCCGACGACAGTCGGGGCGTTGTGCGTTTTTTTAAATGCGGATCAGCTCATACTGATCGGTACCCAGACCGATTTTCACGCCATGGTCAATCTGGCCCCGCCAGTTGGTGTTGGGGTGGCTGGCCGTGAACACATCCTCAATGGACGGGTCGCCGTGGTCATCAATCCAGGTGTTTTGCAGTCTCGGCTGAGCCAGCACCGCGTCACAACAGGCCTTGTCGATGGCCACCGGGTCAAAGCTGGCGAACATACCCACATCCGGCACAATGGGGGCGTCATTTTCCGCGTGGCAGTCGCAGTTGGGGGAGACGCTGTTGACCAGGGTGATGTGGAAGTGGGGACGACCGTCCACCACGGCCTTGGTGTACTCGGCAATTTTGCCGTCAAGAATTTCACAGGTTTCGTCATGGGGCGAGACGATGGCGTCCACGGGACAGACGCCGATGCAGCGGCCGCAGCCCACGCACTTGTCGTGGTCAATGAACATCTTGCCGTTGTCCTGGAGCTGGGGGGCGTCGTGGGCGCAGATCTTCTGGCAGCTGCCGCAGCCCACACAGTCGTCGGTGGTGTTGGGCTTACCGGCGTTGTGCATGGCCATCTTGCCGGCCCGGCTGCCGCAGCCCATGCCCAGATTCTTCATGGCACCGCCGAAACCCGTCATCTCATGGCCCTTGAAGTGGTTCAGGGAGATGACAATGTCAGCGTCCATGACCGCCCGGCCAATGCGGGCCGTCTGCAAATACTGGCCGCCCACAATGGGCACCTCCACATCATCGGTGCCCTTGAGGCCGTCACCGATGATAACGGGACATCCGGTGGTGATGGTGTTGAAACCGTTCATCTCCGCCGCCATCATATGGTCCACAGCGTTTTTCCGACCGCCCACATACAGGGTGTTGCAATCCGTCAAAAAGGGCTTGCCGCCCAGGTCCTTGATAAACTCCGCCACGGCCCGCACATAGTTGGGCCGCACATAGGCCAGGTTGCCCGGCTCACCAAAGTGCAGCTTGATGGCCACATACTTGTTGGTGAAATCGATGGTGTCCATGCCCGCCGTGGCCATGAGGCGCTTGAGCTTTTGCAGCAGATTCTCGTCACTGCTGGTACGAAAATCTGTAAAATATACCTTGGCTTTTTCCATGGGGTATTCCCTCCATATCGTAAAGAATCGATACCCCTATGGTAGCCAAAAAAAGCGACGTTGTCAACGGAAACGGCGGAGGATAACCCTCCGCCGTGCGTATATTCTGATTACATTTTCCCGCTGCGCACCGCCACCAGCTGGGCTGCAATGGACAGGGCCACTTCCTCCGGCGTCTCACCGCCGATGGGCAGGCCGATGGGCGACCACACTCGTGCAATGTCCGTGTCCGTAAAGCCCTGCTCCCGCAGCAGCTTGTTGGTCATGGCAATTTTGCTGCGGCTGCCGATGCAGCCGATGTATCGGGCCGGGGTTTTGAGAACCTGGGCAAGAATTTCCCGGTCGCTCTGGTGGCCTGGCGTCATGACCACCACATAGTCCTCCTCCGTGATGGTCACCCGTTCCAGTACCCGGTTGTAGTTGCCAATATAAATCTTGGCCGCCTGGGCAAAGGCCGGGGCCTCCACCGCATGGGGACGGCTGTCATAGATCACCGTGCGGAAATGGACTGTGTGCAGCAGGGGCACCAGGGCTTGGGCCACATGGCCACCGCCGAAGACGTACACCGTACCGGGAATCGTCAGGGGCTCACTGTATACGGTGGGTGTCAAAACCGACTGGGGACCCAGCAGGGGCTCCACAGGACCCTCCAGGGACAGAAATTTCAGCTCCCCATCCTCATAGAGACCCATGGCCGGAGCGTCCAGCCGCGTCAGCAGCCACGCCTTGCCGCCGGCAGCCAGACGGGCACAAACGGCATCCAGCAGGGGCAGACTCTCGCTGCCCATGGGCTGGAAATACACGGTCACCTTGCCGCCGCAGACCATGCCCAGGTCCGTTTTGTCGTGGTTGCTCAAATCAAAGTGATACTGTCCCGCTTCCTCGCCGCAAAGAAAACCCTGGGCGATTTCCGTGGCCCGAAACTCCACTGCGCCGCCGCCGATGGTGCCCACAGTGCTGCCGTCGTCAAAGACGGCCATTTTGGCACCGGCCCCGCGGGGCGTGGAACCGCTGCTGGCAATGATACTGCACAGAACCGCCCGCGCTCCGGCGGCCACCCGATCCCGCAGGGTATTGAACATCTGCTGCATATGGTTAACCCTCCAGTTTTCCGATGGAATTGGCCACCAGGGCCTCATACTGCTCCGTGGTCAGGTCGCAGTGGTAGAACAGGTCGAAGTATTTCGTCACTTCCTCCTGCAAATCGTAGTCGATGGCGTCGGGATACAGCACTGCACCCATCCACAACAGGCCCAGGTACCGCTGCACCGAGGGCGGGAAGCCCATCCAGTTGTACGGGCCCATGGGGGCCTCATAATACCGTCCCGTCTGAATGGCCGTCATCTGGGCATAGCCGTCGTTCTCCGCCACCGTGTCATAAATGCTGTCCGGGGCAAAGAGCAGCACCTCCGGATTCCACACCAAAAGCTGCTCCATGGAAACCTCGTTGCCGGTGCCCTTGGAAGAGGGGGATTCCACCACGGCCACATTGTTGGTCATCAGGTCCAGCAGCTCCGCGTGATAGGAGCCCTGGGCAATGACGTTGAGGCCCTGACTGCCGGTGACATACAGCACGTCCACCTTGTCCACGGAGGCGGCCAGCGCCTCGGCACGGGCATAGGTGTCTTCACAGTAGGTTGCCAGAACCTCGGCCTCATCGGCCCGGTTCAGCAGCTTGCCCAGCTGACGGTAGGCGTCGCCCATGGTCTTGGTGGTGGCGGAGATGTGGACAAAGGGAACGCCGGTCTGCTCCTGCAAGGTGTCCAGGTCCTCCACGACCGTGTCCTTGGGCTCGCCCACATCAATGACCACCTCGGCGCCGCTGGCCAGCAGCGCTTCGCCGTTCATGGCCTCCTGACCGCCGTACAGCTGGCCCAACAGGGGCAGATTATAGTATTCCGTGTCCAGGAATTGGGCGGCGCTGTCGTCCCACTCGTTGGCAATGCCCACCAGCAGATCGGGGCACAGGGCGAACAGGACAATCTGGGCCATGGGGCCGGAGACGGCCACCTTGGTAATGTTGGCCGGGACCGTCACCGTGCGGCCTACACTGTCGGTGAACTCCACCGTCTCGGCAGTATTGCCGGTGGGCTCAGTGGTCTCCTCCGTGGTGGGGGCAGTTTCCTCCACCGTGGTGTCCTGAGATGAGGTCTCCGGCTGCTCCGCTGCCGGGGCGGCACAGCCGCTCAGAAGCAGCAGGGCCAGAAACAGGGAAAGAATACGTTTTTTCATGGGGTTCCTCCAATCTCCGGAATGTCCGGTGCGTTCAATATGGTGATGATATAGGTGGTGGGAGAGGGGTAATACAATGGAAAGGTGTCATTCTCTCGCTGTTCCAGCCGGGGCAGCACCGTCTCTGCCGTCACAGAGGACGCGTCGCCGCCGCGGTTGTAGATATGAAAAAACAATACCGCGTCGTCGAGACTGCGGAAGGGCTGGCCCTTGTCCACGGCCACCTCTGTTTGGGAATAGGGAATGGAAAGGGCGTCCAACCGCTCCGCCAACCGTCCCGGCGACAACCGGCGCTGTCCGCCGTCCAGACTGAAGGCGTGGTGCTTGTTGGCTTTCTGCACCACGGCCACCGTGCCGCTGCACTGGCGGCGGGCCGCCGTCAAAATCTCATCGGGCTGTCCAAAGGAACAGAACACCATGGATGCATAGGGCGTGTCCGTCCGGCGGGACAGAATATCGGTGTGTAAAATCTCCGGCTGTTCCCCCTGCCGCCGTTGTTCCAGGGCCGCCAAAGCGTCCGCCGACAGGTCGGCGGCGATGACGCGGGAAAAGTGTTTTGTGAGAGCCAGGGACAGACCGCCCACGCCGCAGCCGGCGTCACAGATTTCGTCTCCCGGTATCAGCTGCCGCAGGGCGGCGGCCAGAGTTTCTGCCGCGCCGTTATAGTCCTCAGCGTCCACCATAAACCGGATCATGTCCGGCGTCCAGCGGAACATGGACCGGCGCACTGGGGCAATGAGCACACCGTCGTCGGTGTCCAGGAACCGGGCCGGAACACCGTACAGCTGCCGCAGCAGAGCCGGGGTCACCGCGTCCCGCGGCGGGCCGTCGGCCACAATGCGGCCTCCGTCCAACGCAATTACCCGGCTGGCATACAGCATGGCCTGCTGGGGATTGTGACAGGAGAGCAGAATGGTGTAGCCCTGCCAGGACAGGGCGGCAATCTGTTCCAACACTCGGACCTGATTGCCAAAATCCAGAGCTGAGGTGGGCTCGTCAAGAATCAAAATTTTGGCCTCCTGGGCCAGAGCACGGGCCAGCAGAACCAATTGCTGTTCGCCGCCGGACAGTTGGGCGAAGTTCCGCCCCGCCGCGTCCTCCATGTGGAGCTTCGACAGCGCCTCCATGGCCAGCTGCCGCTCCTTGCGGCCTGGCGCGGCAAAGGGGCCCAGGCGGTGATTGGTACCCATGAGTACCACGTCCAGCACCGTATAGGCAAAGGCCGGGTGGTGGGCCTGGGGGATGTAGGCAATGCGTTCCGCACGCTGCCGGGGGGACCAGGCAGCAAGGTCCTGGCCGTCCAACGTCACCCGGCCTGTGTAGCCGTCCAGCAGACCCAAAAGGCAGCGGAACAGCGTCGTTTTGCCCGCACCGTTGGCGCCCAGCAGAAAAATCAGCTCACCGGGACCGGCGGACAGGCTGACGCCGTCCAGAATGGGGCGGTCGCCATAGGAAAACGAAATGGATTCCAGATTCAGCATGCGTCATCCCTCCCGCCCCGCAGCAGCAGTACCAGGAAAAAGGGGGCGCCCAGCACCGCAGTCAAAATGCCGATGGGAATTTCCACGGCCAGCAAATTTCTGGAAAGGTCATCCACCAGCAGCAGAAACAGCGCTCCGGCCACCATGGAAGCAGGCAGCAGGGCCCGGAAGTTATTTCCCACCAGACGGCGGCACAGATGGGGCATGACCAGCCCGACCCAACCAATCATACCGCTGACGGCGATGGAAGCGGCGGTCATCAGCGTGGCGCAGAGAACCACCAGCAGCCGCAGCCGTCCCGGATGGACGCCCAACGCTCTGGCTTCTTCCTCACCCAGGGTCAGCAGATTGATTTTCCACCGCAGCAGCACCAGAGGAACCATCCCCAGGGCCATAACGGGGGCAATGCGCCACACCTCGTCCATGGTGGTGCCGTTGAGACTGCCCAAAAGCCAGTAGGTGATGGCCGGTAATTGGTTGTTGGGGTCCGCCACCAGTTTGACATAGGAGGTACCGGCGCTGCACAGGGAGCTGATGACCATACCGCAGAGGACCAGATTGAGAATCCGGCTGCCGGGAGCCCGGCGGCCCACAGCGTAGACCACGGCCACGGTGCCGATGGCGCAGAGGAAGGATACTAAAGTAATGGCGTTGTGGGTCAATCCCAGGAGAATGGCGATGGCCGCACCCATGGCCGCGCCGGAGGACGCACCCAGGACGTCCGGCGACGCCATGGGATTTTGAAACACGCCCTGATAGGCCGCCCCTGCCCCGGAGAGACAAGCGCCCACCAGACAGGCCATGAAAATGCGGGGCAGCCGCAGATTCCAGATGGAGGTGACCATATTGGCGTCCCAGGTGGGCTCCCAGTGGAAAATGGGGTCCGTCAGAATTTTATAGGACCGGACCATCCCCACGCCGTAGCGGCCCAGGGCGATGGACAGAAAGACCAGTGCCAGCAGCATCGCCCACAGAACAATCAAAACGCGGGTTTGACGCTTCATGATGCCACCGCCTTGTCCAGCAGCCGAATCAGATGGCCGGGCAGGCCGTCGCGGCTGGCTTCCGTCACCGACAGCAACAGGGCGCTGCGTCCGGCGAAATGGGCCCAAAAGGGGCAGTCGGCCCGCTGACGTACCACAGCCACCACCAGGGGGCTGCGGTCCATCAAGGCCAGAACGGCAGCCGTAAAGGCGGGGGAGCGGGCCTCCAGAAAGCCCAGTTCATCCAGCAGCGTCACCGTGCCGGGACGCAGTTCCGCTGCCGCCCGGTCAAAGGCGTGGGGAATGGCCGCCGCGCCCTGCTCGGTACGGCGGGCCACGGTCCGCTCCGTACCGTTGTGGAGCAGCCGCAGCCGCAGTTCATCCCCCGCCCATCGGGTGGTAAAACCGCCCAGGGACAGGGGACGGGCCGCCAGGGCTTTCGTCAATACGGTGGTTTTTCCCACCTGTACGGGGCCGGTCAATAGGAATTCCAATCGCTCACCGCCTGTTCTATCGTGATACTGAATTGAGAATAACACAGGGGACAGGCGGTGTCAACCAAACAAAAATGCAGGTTGCAGGCAAAACGGAAAACGGGAGCGCCGGAGCGCTCCCGTTCAGGTTTTTTTCAGCAGCCGGATATCATTTCCGGCGAAGAGCAGCAGCTCATAGGTCCCCAGGAGCCGGGAGGCAATCTGGGGCGTGTAGCGCTGGCGGATTTCGCTGGTGGTCAGATTGGTGGAAATGATGGTGGGCCGTCCGGCCATGAGCCGTCCGTTGACCAGGCTGTAGAGGGCCGACAGCGTAAACTGGGTGGTCATTTCCGTACCTAAATCGTCGAGAATCAGCAGGTCACAGTGGAGATACTTGGCGGTTCCATGGCCGCTGCCGCCGAATTTCTCCGCTTCAAAATCGGAGAACACCTGTCCCGCCGTCTCGTAGACTACGGCATATCCGCCGTCGGCCACGGTACGGGCAATGGCGGCAGAGAGAAACGTTTTCCCCAGTCCCGTACCGCCGGACAGCAGCAGGGATGGCGACTGCACTGAAAATTCCGCCGCATAGCGGCGGCAGCGCTCATAGACATGGCGCATGATCGCCCGTGGGGAGTAGCCGCCCAGGTTGGCATCCTCCATATCGGGGTACAGGTCCAGACGGAAGGCGTCGAATCGCTCATTACCGCTGAGCAGGCTCGACAGCTCCTTTTTCTGCTCCTGACGGCACAGTTCCGCCAGACATTCACACATGCGCTCGCCCACGTACCCGGTGCCGCCGCAGACGGCACAGATGGGCTCGGCTTTCAGATCGGACTCGTCGATGCCCTCAGATTCCAGAATCCATGCCCGTTCCCGCTGGAGCTCCAGATTGGCCTTGCGCATTTGTTCCACGGTCTGTGTGGGGTCCTCGCCCCGCCGAAATGCCGCCGTCATGACCTGGGCTACCGTGGCGCGAAGCTGCCGGTCAATTTCCCGCAGCCGGGGGTGGGCGTCGTAGATGGCGGCAATGCGCCGGTCGTTCTCCTGGTCCCGGTTGGCCCGTGCCGCCGCCAGACGGGCTCTGGCCCGGCGCAGCACTTGATCGGAATAGGGCATGATGAATCCACCTCCGTGTTACTGATTCAGCAGCCGCCGCAAGGCGTCCTGCTCCAGAGAGCCAAGAGGCCCCTGTCCGGCGCTGCCTGCCGGGGGCCGCCGGTTGTTGTTCTGGTAGACGGCCTGCTGGCTCCGCTGGTCGCCGCCCTCCACCTCCTGGACCGTGTGCAACCCCTTCTCGTGCCAAGATTTCAGAATGGAGTTACAATAGGGCCACTTCATGGCTCCGGTGTTGAGACACGTCTTTTCATAGGCCATGGCAATGACATCGTCGCCAAAGCCCCAGTCCAGCCATTGGCGGATGTACTGCTCCTCGGCCCGGGTCAGCCGCCGGTCTCCCAGCTGGAGACGCTGCTGGACCCGTGCTATGATCGTCTGCTTTTGCAGCTGAGTCTGCATATAAAAGGCTGCGTCCTCCAGGGTGTCAATGCCCTGGTCGGCCCAGTAGTACGCTTCTTTTTCAATGGTCCGCAGAGACGGCGCCCGAACAAGCCCTCTGGCCCGGCTGCGCTGAATGCAATATGTAATCAGTATGCCGATGACCTCCGTGGGCAGCCCCAGGTAGTCGTGGAGGGACAGCAGAATTTTCAGTTCCTCCGTGGACAGCACCCGGCCCAGACGCCGCTGGGCCTCACCCACCAGTAGACTAAAGCTGTTGCCCCGTTCTGTGGCCCGCAGGACGTCGGCCTCCGTGTATACCGGCGGCTGATCCCGGACGATGGGCCGTTGACGGGGATCCTCCAACAGACCCAGCTGCCGCAGAGAGGCCATGGCTCCGTCCACCCGGTGGGCGGGCCAGCGGAGGGCTTCGGCGGCGGCGGCCGGGTCCGCGCCGCTGCGGAGATACAGATACAGCAGCGCCCCGTCACCGGAGCCCGCGCCCAACAGGCGGCGTACCTCCGAGAGGGGCAGGGACAGGACAGGTTCATTCATGGCGCTCGGCTCCTTTCCGACAAAATGGGCAAAATTTCGTATCTTAGATTATAGCATATTCGGCCCTGCTGTTGCAACGGGGAAACGTTTGGTATCAACAGGCTCAAGAGGAAAGATTTACTCGATTTTTTTCAAAAAATCGCAGGGGTCCAGGGGGGCAGCGACCCCGGTCGCCCGCCGCAGCGGGCGAAATACTCAAACGTCTTAAAGCGCCATCCGCAGATGGCGTACCCCCGGCCAACGGCCATGGCCCCCGACGCCGCCCTGCGAGGGGGTGGACGTCGGGGGCCATTTCGGTAACAGGGAATCTTACAGCCGCTTGGCGATGGCACGGGCGGCCTGGACGCCGGAAGCGCCGGCCTGGGCCAGACCACGGGTGATACCGGCGCCGTCGCCGATGGCGAACAGGCCCGGCAGCTGGGTCTCCAGCTCCTCGGTCAGCTGAATGCGGGCGGAGTAGAACTTGACCTCCACACCGTAAAGCAGCGTGTCATAGTTGGCGGTGCCGGGAGCGATCTTATCCAAGGCATAGATCATCTCGATGATGTTGTCCATGTGACGCTTGGGCAGCACCAGGCTCAGATCACCGGGCGTGGCGTTGAGGGTGGGACGGGTGAAGGAGTGACCCATGCGGTGCTCATTGGTGCGGACGCCCTTGATCAGGTCACCGAACCGCTGCACCAGAACGCCGCCGCCCAGCATGTTGGACAGGGAAGCGATGTGCTTGCCGTAAGTATAGGGCTGGTTGAACGGAGAAGTGAACCGATTGGACACCAGCAGGGCAAAGTTGGTGTTTTCAGACCGCAAAGCCGGGTCGGCGTAGGAGTGGCCGTTGACGGTGATCAGGCCGTCCACGTTCTCCGCCACCACATGGCCGTAGGGGTTCATGCAGAAGGTGCGGACCGTGTCACCGTACTGCTTGGTCCGGTAGAGCAGCTTGGACTCGTAGACCACATCGGTAATGTGCTCAAAGACCTTGGCGGGCAGCTCCACACGAACGCCCAGATCCACCTGATTGTTGGTCATGTCCAGGCCCAGTTCCCGGCAGCGGTCGGCGAACCACTCGGCGCCGCAGCGGCCGGGGGCGCTGACGCAGAAGCGGCAGTCCAGCGTCTCACCGTCGGCCAGAGTCAGACGGTAGCCGCCGTCCACGGCCTCGATTTTGTCCACATGGGTCTTGAAGCGGAACTCGCAGTTCTGATCCCGCAGATACTCGTAAATATTGGTGAGGATTTTCAGATTGCGCTCGGTGCCCAGGTGCTTGCAGCGGGCCTGGAGCAGATGCAGGTCATTCTCCAGCGCCTTCTTTTCAATGGCGCGGGCGGCGGGGGTGTCGGTGGAGAAAATCTCCTTGGTGGCGCCAAACCGGACGTTGACGCTGTCCACATAGTCGATGAGGTCCAGCAGGTCCTGGCTGTCCAGATAATCGCCCAGCCAGCCGCCGAACTCCGTGGTAAAGTTGTACTTGCCGTCGGAGAAGGCGCCGGCGCCGCCGAAGCCGGACATGATGGAGCAGGGCTTGCAGGAAATGCAGTCCTTGACCTTTCCGGCCACAATGGGACAGCTGCGGTGGTAGATGTCCTGGCCCATCTCCAGAATGGTGATTTTCAGATTGGGCTTCAGCTTCAGCAGTTCATAGGCTGCGTAGACGCCGGCGGTACCGGCGCCAATGATGGCTACATCGTAAGTCATGACAAAAACTCCTTTTTGTTTTTTCCAATTTGCAGATGGCACACTCAGCCCACCACGGTTTCCCCGGGCAGATCATCGGTGGGAGCGGCCTTGAAATACTCGTCCATGACGGCCACGGCGGCCTGGGCCAGATTACCGCCCTGGGCGCCCTTTTCCACATAGACGGTAATGGCAATCTGCGGGTCGTCCATGGGGGCATAGCAGACGAATGCGCCGTGGGCGGAGCCGGTGGAGCCGTGCTCCGGGGTGCCGGTCTTGGCGCAGACGGCTACGTCATAGTTTTTGAGGTAGGTGGAAGCCGTACCTTCGGTGACGGCCAGACGCATACCATCTTCCACGGCGGCCATGGCCTCGTCGGAGAAGGTGTAATTGTTGGCCACCACAGGCTCATTTTCCACCAGCGTTTCCGTGTAGTCGGAGGAGACAATGCGCTTTAAGAACGTGGCCTTGTATCGCGTGCCCTGGTTGGCCAGGGAAGCGGTGTAGACGGCCAGCTGCATGGGCGTAAAGCGGTTTTCCGACTGGCCGATGGCGGCGGCGATGGTATCGGCGTCGTACCAACCGGCCAAGTCCGGGTTGTCTTTGTGAACCTCAGCCTTGGTTTCGGCATTGGCACGGTAGCCAATGGACTCACCGATTTCCACGCCGGTGGGTTCACCCAGACCCAGCTGCTTGGCCACATTGTCAATGGCGGTAATGCCCGTGCGGCGGCCTACCTCGTAGAAGTAGTAGTTACAGGACACCGAAAGGGCCTGCATTATATTGATGACGCCGTGGGTGGTGCCGGTATTGGTGTAGATCAGACATTCGGGCTGATACGTTTCAAAATAGGTGTATTTGCCCAGGTCGTCGATTTCATAGAACCGGCCGATACCAGCACTGTCAATGGCGGCGATGGAAGTGACCATCTTAAAGGTGGAGCCGGGGGGCATGGGGGCTTGCAGCGCCCGGTTGTAGTAGGGTTTGTAGGGGTCCTCACTGAGAGTGGCGTAATCCTCGTAGAAGGTTTCCAGGGAGTAGGTGGGGTAGCTGGCGCAGGCCAGCACCTCGCCGGTTTTTATGTCGATGGCCACCAGTGCGCCGCCCTCGGCATCCTGGCCCTTACCTTTACCGTCGCTGGAAGAAGAGGAGGACAGACCGTTTTCCCGCAGGTCCAGAATGATCTTCTCCAGCGCCTCCTCAGCGGCGGCCTGGAGGTTGATGTCAATGGTCAGCATCACACAGTCTCCGGCCTCCGGTTCCACGGCCCAGTATTCGTCCAGCACTTCGCCGTCCTCATTGACTGTGGTGACCTTGGTGCCGTCAGTACCGTGGAGCTCCGGCTCAAAGGCCAGCTCAATGCCCGATTTTCCCACGGTGGCGTTCATGGGGTAACCCAGGTCCTTATAGGTGGACTGGTACTCGTCGGCCCACATGGTGCCGAGATAGCCCAGAATGTGGGCGGCATACTCTGTGTTGTGGGAGCGGACCGTGGAGGTCTGCACATTAAGGCCCGGCGTGGCCAGCTCCATGATGGCCGACAGGGTATCGGTGTCGGCGTCGGCCAAAAGGGTATAACTCTCCAGACCGGTGCCCTCCACAGCCAGCAGGGCCAGCTCATACCGCAGACCCGTCACCAGCCGTTTCTGATGATCGGTCCAGTCTGAAGGGATACCGAAAATCTTTTGCAGCTCCTTCATCAGAGTTTGGGGGGACATGTCCGGGTCGAGACTGTAGGCCGAAAGGAATTTGCGGAAATTGTTCTGCCAGTTGGAGTCCAGCTCGTCCAGGGTGTAGGTATAGGGGGTGGTTTTGGAGATGGGCAGATGGTCCGCATAGTCCGCGCCCAAACTCTCGCACAGCTCTCCCAGCTCCAGAAGCCGTTGGTTGGGGGCGTCGGCGTTGAGGAGAATCACCCGGTTGAGCTGAATGTTGTAACTGGCCCGGTTGGTCACCAGTACATTGCCGTTGCGGTCCAGAATGGGGCCGCGGGCCGCCTGGACCACCGTGCGGTAGGTATAGGAGCCGGGCTCCTGGGTGGCCTGGGACTGGAGCTTGAACAGCTGGGCGCCGTATGCACCCACCAGGGCCAGAATCAGCACAATCGTAACAATGACGCGAAATCGTGCCTTACGTTCCATGACGGTCACCTGCCTTTGCGATCTTGCCGGTCAGCCACCAGAACAGGGGCGTGGTCAGCAGTGAAAAACCAATTTGCAGCAGCACCAGCCGGGAGGCATCGGCGGGCATGGGCGATCCCAGGAACAGCCGTTGAACGTAGACGGCCCCTTCACAGAGGACCAGATTCAACAGACTGCCGCCGACAGCGGGCATCAGGGAGCGGGTCACATAGGCGCTGGTGATATATCCGGCCACCATGGAGCCCAGGGGCAGGAGAAACACGAACACCGCGCCGCCGGAGGCGCCCGACAGGGCCCAGAATGCGGCGGTGATCAAAGCGAACAGTCCACCCTGCTCATGGCCCTCCCGACAGGCCACGCAGGCGGCGTAGACGGGCAGCAGGCTCAGCTTGGTGCCCAGGAAGGTGCGGTTGCCCAGCACCGAGGTGGACAGCAGCAGCACCAGAAGGAATCCGGCGCTGTAGAGACTCCAGCGGAGGAAATTGCGTTGGCGTTGTGTCATGGCGGTCCCTCACGACTGGTAATCGGCGATGAGGAACACCTGTTCCAGATCGCCCAGATCGGCGGCGGGGGTCAGCTTGGCGAACTTACCCACGCCGGTCTCATCGTGTCCGGCGTCGGAGATATAGCCCAGCAGCAGGTTCTTGGGGTAGAAGGTGGAACCGGTGGTGACCACCTGATCGTTGTTTTTGAGCACCGCGCCGGTGGACAGGTAATTCATCCGCAGCGTGCCGTCCTTGTCGTAGGAGCCCTGGACCACGCCGGTGTAGCCGGAGGCGGCGATGGAGGCGGAAATCTCCATGGACGGGTCCAGAATGGTGGTCACCGTGGCCCAGGTGGGCCCGGCTTCCGTGACCATGCCCACTACCTGCCCGTAGGCGGTGACGGCACACATGCCCTCTTCAATACCGGCCTCGGTGCCGCGGGAGATGGTGCAGGCCGTTTTCCAGTTGGAGGACTCCCAGCTGGTGACATAGGCCGAACGGAAGGTGAAATCCGGATGGTCCTCCTGGAGTCCCAGCAGGGCCGTAAGGTATTCGTTTTCCCGTTCATACTGGGCCACGTCCCGGGCGTCCTCTTCCAGCTCGGCCACCCGCTGCTTGAGCAGCTCGTTCTCGGCCTCCAGGGCGTCATAGCGGAACAGGTAGTCGTAGAACTGCTCCACCTGCCGCACCACCGCCGCCGTGGCGGCCCGGAAGGGCGACAGCACCAGTCCCGTGACCTGCTGGCCCAGGGTCGCGCCGTCGCTGATGACGCCCACCACGGCAAAGAGGATGGCCAGGCTCATGGCCGCGGCCAGAATCATTTTGACCCGGCCGGAAAAGAATTTTTTCAATGCAGTTGCACCTCAGAACTCAAGTTACGTCGGCCTGTCCCAGAATCTCCACGCCCAGATGGCGGAGCATGGCGCACAGGCGGCAGATGGGGAGCCCCATGACATTGTAATAGTCGCCGTCCAGCCGTTCCACAAAGAGACCGGCCAATCCCTGAATGCCGTAGGCACCGGCCTTGTCCATGGGCTCGCCGGTGGCCACATAGGCGGCGATTTCCTGTTGGGACAGGGGGCGGAACCAGACATGGGTCACCACCGTATCGGTGACGGTGCGGCTGCCCCGGCGGACGGTGACGCCGGTCATCACCTGATGGTCCCGGCCTGACAGGGATGTGAGCATGGCGGCGGCCACCTCGGCGGTGCGGGGCTTGCCCAGCACCCGGTCTTCCAGAACCACCACCGTGTCGGCGGCCACAATCACGGCGTCGTCACCAGCGGTTTCCGCAATGGCGGCGGCCTTCTGAGCGGACAGACGGGCCACCTCGTCAAAGGGTTTCTTTTCCGCGTCCATGGTCTCGTCGATGTCAGCGGCCGAGACCGTGAAGGAAAGGCCCATACGGGCCAACAGCTCCCGCCGCCGGGGCGACTGGGAGGCGAGAATCAGTTTCATATCAGCAGGGTTCTCCTTATCAGTAATTACATAGACCTTTAACTATAGGATTATACACGAAACGCAGCAGAAAACGCAAGCCCCACAAGAAAAAACAGGGGGACTGCCAACTGTCCCCCTGCGAACTACATTATTCCACGCCCCGGACATAAAGTCCGCGGGTGTGCTGGCCGGGATCGAAGACGCCGCCGCTCTGCCAGGCACGGATCACCAGATCCACCTCTCTGGGATTTTCCGTGGTGAACAGCAGCCGGTGGGCCCACACGCCCAGGACGCCCAATTCCTTGTGACGGTCCAGCAAAAACAGCTTCCGGCCATTGAGGACCACGCTGCGGCAGGTGCCGGGGTCCGGCAGAATGGGGAACTCGGCTCCCGTCCGGTCCACCAGACTGGTGGGCTGGCCGTGGCAGTTGCAGACGCCGGTGCGGTTGCGGATGAGACAGCTCTCCGTCAGCATCAGGGGCAGGCGGCCATAGACCAGCAGCTCCGTGGGCAGCGCCTTACCCAAATCCCGAATCTGGGCCAGCCGCAGTTCAAAGGAGGCCGTCAGGGAGCGGAAATGGAGCCGCCGCACCTGCTGGGCCGTCAGCGTGTTGCACACATTGAGACCGAAGTCACCCCGCAGTTCCATCCCCAGCTCCAGGGCTGTGATGATCTGGCCCAAATTGCCGATCAGAACGGAGGAAACGCCCAGCTGTCGGACGGCTTCCAGCTGGCGGCGCACCTTGCGCCACTCCCGGTCCCAAACCACCCGGGGCAGCACGGCGCAGACCTCCGTCCGCTGGCACAACGCTCCCACCTGGTCGGGATGGTCGGCCAATTCGCTGACAGGCACATAGAGCACTGTGGGCCGGGCTGCCAGCAAAGACGGCGTTATCTGCTCCAGAGACCGGACCTGTACCGTCAGCGCCGGACGGCCGCTGTGGGCGGGCCAGGCGTGGGCGGGGGTATAGCCCTGGATGGGCACCCGGGGCAGCTGCCCCCGCAGGGCAGACAGCCGGATCAACGCCTCCCGGCGCAGACCGTTGACCACGCTGGCCGGAACCATCAAGCCGGGGGCCACCTGGGCCTGGACCTGACGGCAGACGTAAGGGGTGCCGCCGGTTTTGGAAAGGCGCGTTGTCAATTCTTCTTCTGTTACAGGGCGGCTGATGGCCTGCTCGGGGACGGGACCTTCGGCCCGGCATACATGGCCGGACCAGTCGGCCACCAGCAGCGTCACCGGGCGGCCCGGCTGCACATCAATCTGGAACCGCACCGGAACCCGAGATACCTCGCCGGTTTCGTAGCTGGCGCGGGCCTTGGCCAGCAGTTGTTTGTCCTCCCGTTCGCCGGTACGGATGCCCAGCATGGAGCGGTCCACCTGATCCCGCAAATACCCGTCGGTAAAGCCCTGACGGGAGAAAATGCCCTGGAGCTCCTCCAGGTCCTTGCGGGAGACGGGCTTGCCGTCCAGGGCCGCCCGGTAAATGCGGGTCACCACGGCCACATATTCCGGCCGCTTCATACGGCCCTCCAGCTTCAGGGAGTGGACGCCCATGGCTTCCAGCTTCAAAAGATGCTCAATGGCGCAGTTGTCCTTGAGGCTCAGGGGGTACTGCTGCTGATAGCGGCCATAGCCGCAGGGGAGACGGCAGGGCTGGGCGCACTGGCCCCGGTTGCCGCTGCGCCGTCCGATGACGGCGGAAAAATAACATTGTCCGGAGTAGCACATGCAGAGGGCGCCGTGGCCGAAAACCTCAATTTCCACGGGACTTTCCCGGCAGATGGCGGCAATTTCGCTTTCCGGCAGCTCCCGGGCCAGGACCACCCGGCTGCATCCCAGTTTGGCGGCCAGTTTGACACCGTCCAGATTGTGAATGCTCATCTGCGTGCTGGCGTGGACCTCCACCGTGGGAGCGATTTCCCGGCACATGGAAACCAGCCCCAGATCCTGGACAATAAAGGCGTCCACACCCAGCTGAGCCGCCCGGCGAATCAGTTCCGCGGCTTCGGGCAGCTCCCGGTCGGAGGCCAGGGTGTTCAGCGTCAGGTGGACCCGGACGCCGCGGACATGGCAATAGGTGACGGCCTCCCGGAGGTCGTCCAGGGTGAAATTTCGGGCGCCCATGCGGGCATTGAAGCCGCCGGCGCCCAGGTAAACGGCATCTGCGCCGTTCTGGACCGCGGCCCGCAGGGCCTCCATGGAGCCTGCGGGGGATAACAATTCGATCATCTATATCAACCTCTCATACGGAGAACAACAGGGGTTCTGGAATATGTCAACCAGTATACCATATTTAGTGTCTGGAGAAAAGAGAAGACACAAGAAAAAGTTTACATAAAATCAAAACGGTCTTTCAGCAAAAACTTACAAACGGCCCTCTGTCCGCCCTTTACAAGAGCCGGGAAAATGGGGTATGATAAGAGCAATCTGGCTCGATTAAAAGGAGGATGCGCCATGCATCACGGATATATTTCCTGCGCCTGTGCCGCACCGGCTCTGCGGGTGGCCGACTGTGCGTACAACGCCGCCGAGACGGTGAAATGGCTGGAAGAAGCCCATGCTCAGGGGGTCCAGCTGTTGGTCTTTCCCGAACTGGGACTGACGGGCTACACCTGCGGCGAACTGTTTTTGCAGAAAGCCCTGCTGGACGGGGCTATGGACGCCCTGATGACCGTCAAGGAGGCCACAGAGGGCAAATCCATGGTGGTGTTCGTGGGCCTGCCGGTCCAGTGGAACCACAAGCTGTACAACTGTGCCGCTGTGCTCCATGATGGCTCCATTCTGGGACTGGTGCCCAAAACCCATCTGCCCAACTACGGTGAATTTTATGAGCAGCGGTGGTTCACTCCGGCTACGGAGGACCTGTGCGTCACCCTGGACTTGGGCGGCGAAGCGGTGCTGCTGATGCCCAATCAGATTTTCCCGTGCCTCAACGTACCGGAATTGGTGCTGGGCTGTGAGCTCTGCGAGGACCTTTGGGCACCCAATCCGCCGTCGGTGCAGCAGGCGTTGGATGGAGCCACGGTCATCGTCAACCTGTCGGCGTCCAATGAGGTGGTGGGAAAGGACAGCTACCGCCGGGATTTGGTGAAAAATCAGTCGGCCCGGTTGTCCTGCGCCTATCTCTACTGCTCCTGCGGCGACGGGGAATCCACCACCGATCTGGTGTTCTCCGGCCACCAGCTGCTCTGCGAGGACGGAACGCTGTTGGCTGAGCGGCGGGACCGGACCCCCGGCATGGTGAAAACAGAGATTGACGTTCATAAGCTGGACGGCGAGCGCCGCCGCCGCAACACCTTCCCGGCGCAAGCCGTCCGTAAGGGGGAGAGCGCCGCCTTTTATCTGGAGGAGTGGGAGACAGTGCTGACCCGGTTTGTGGACCCCATGCCCTTCGTCCCCGCCGACACGGCGGCCAGAGATGGGCGCTGTGAGGATATTCTGAGCTTGCAGGCGGCGGGACTGCGGAAACGGATTGAGCATGCTCACGCGAAAACGTGCGTGGTGGGCCTGTCCGGCGGTTTGGATTCTACGTTAGCCCTGCTGGTAACCGTCCGGGCCATGGACAGTTTAGGCCGGGACCGGAAGGATATTCTGGCCGTCACCATGCCCTGCTTTGGCACCACCAGCCGTACCAAGGACAACGCCACCAAAATGGCGGAGCTGCTGGGCGTCAGCTTTCTGACTGTGCCCATCGGCGCGGCGGTGGAGCAGCATTTTAAAGACATCGGTCTGCCGGAGGATGACCGTTCGGTGACCTATGAGAACGGACAGGCCCGGGAGCGGACCCAGGTGCTCATGGATTTGGCCAACCGCCAGGGCGGCATGGTCATCGGTACCGGCGACCTCAGCGAGCTGGCCCTGGGCTGGGCCACCTATAACGGCGACCATATGAGCATGTACGGCGTCAACGGTTCCGTTCCCAAAACCCTGGTGCGCCATATCGTCCGGTATGTGGCCGACCACAGCGACAAGGATTTGGCGGCGGTGCTGCTGGATATCCTGGATACGCCGGTGTCGCCGGAACTGCTGCCGCCGGAGGACGGAGAGATTGCCCAGAAGACGGAGGATTTGGTGGGCCCCTATGAGCTCCACGACTTTTTCCTCTATCAGATCGTCCGCTTCGCGTTCCCGCCCGCCAAGGTCTACCGGTTGGCCCGGTACGCCTGGCAGGGCCGGTATGATGATGAGACCATTTTGAAGTGGCTCAAAACCTTTTACCGTCGGTTCTTCCAGCAGCAGTTCAAGCGGAGCTGTCTGCCCGATGGTCCCAAGGTGGGCAGCGTCAGCTTGTCGCCCCGTGGCGATTGGCGGATGCCGTCGGACGCCTGCGCCACTTTGTGGCTCAATGAGTTAGAGAATCTGTAATAATTTAAAAGTTTTACTCGATTTTTTTCAAAAAATCGCAGAGACCAGAGACAGCGTCTCTGGTCGCGCCGCGCACGGCGCGAAATACCCCATCATCCCCAGCGCCATCCGCAGATGGCGCAATCCCCGCGGCAAAGCGGCAAAGCCGCAAGGCCACCGTCCCCACCCCCAAGCGGGTGGCGGACGGTGGCCTTTTTATGGTTATTTCTCAATGAAATCCTCGCGGATGGCTGTCACCAATGCGTCCACATCCTCCAGCGTGTTCTCATGGCTGAAGCTGATGCGGATGGCCCCGTCAATGACATCGGCGGGCAGACCCATGGCTTCCAGAACGTGGCTGCGGTGGCCCTTGGCACAGGCAGAACCGGCGGAGACGTAGATCTCCCGGTCCTGGAGCCGGTTGATCAATTCCTGGGAGCGGTGGCCCGGTATGCTCATGCCCACAATGTGGGGCGCTGCCGCCGCGCCGAACAGCACCACACCGGACAGCTTGGAAAGTTCTTCGCGGCAATGGTCCCGCAGCGCTTCCATGTGGGCGATATCCGCTTTCAGCGATGCAGCGCCGGCAGCACAGGCCGCGCCGAACCCACAGATGGCCGGTAATCCTTCGGTGCCGCTGCGGAAGTTCCGCTCCTGGCCGCCGCCGTGTATCAGGGCAGGCAGGGGCAAACCCGGTTTCATGTACAGGGCGCCGACGCCTTTAGGGCCGTGGACTTTGTGACCGGAAATAGAAATCAGGTCCGCGCCCAGGGTTTTGGCTTTGAAGGGTACTTTCAGAAAGCCCTGGACCGCGTCGGTGTGAAACAGGGCGTTGGGACTTTTGCGGCGGGTGACCCGAATCATCTGCTGCAAGGGCATGACCGCGCCGCACTCATTGTTGACCATCATCACGGACACCAAAATGGTGTCGGGCCGCAGGGCGGCTTCCAGCGTTTCCACGGAGACGGTACCGCTTTCGTCGGGCTGGAGATACGTCACCTCAAAGCCCTGCTGCTCCAGCTCCTTGGCTGGATGGAGGACGGCGTGGTGCTCCACCGCCGTGGTGATGATGTGGCGGCCCCGCTTGCCCAGTCGTTTGGCTGCTCCGTGAAATACCCAGTTGTCGGCTTCGGTGCCGCCGGAGGTGAAGAACACCCGGTCCGGCTCAGCTCCCAGGGCCGCCGCCACCTGCCGCCGGGCCTGGCTGAGACGGCGGGCGGCGTCCATGCCCAGGTTGTGCAGAGAAGAGGGATTGCCCCAGCAGTCCCGCAGCAGCTCCGTTACCGCCGCCACGGCCTCCTCACAGGGGCGCGTGGTGGCGGAATTGTCAAAATAAATCATGGTATGCTCCTCTATGGTTCTGAGCAGCGCCGCCGATGGCGAGCACGGTCTCAGGTAATATCAATCATATACTGGCACAGCTCCCGGGCGGCCTTGTCCATGTGACGGGACTCCTCGGGGGTCAGCTCCAGCTCCACAATCCGCTCCACACCACTGCTGCCGATGACAGCGGGGACGCTGAGGAAAATGTCATCCTGGCCGTATTCGCCATGGAGGGCCGCTGAGACACAGAGGGTCTTGTGACGGTCACAGAGCACTGCGTCCACAATGTCCGCCGCGGCGGCGGCCATGGCAAAGGCGGCGGAACCCTTGCCCTGAATCAGATTGTAGGCCGTATCCGCCGCCGTATTGGCCACGGCTTCCCGGTCCAATGTCTCCGGCAGGGGATTGCCGTTGACCCGCACCTGGCTCCAGGGAATCACCGGCTCCTCTCCGGCGTCACCCAAAACCCAGGCTTCCACGGCGGCCGGGTCCGTGTCCAGCACCTCTGCCAAATGGCTCCGCAGACGGGCCACATCCAGGGACGTACCCAGGCCAATGACCCGTTCCGGCGGCAAATCCGAAAGCTGATGGGCCAGCCATGCCATCAGGTCCGAGGGGTCCGTCAGTACCACCAGAACGCCGGAAAATCCCGTGGCCATAACCGTCGGCACAATGCGTCCAACAGTGGTGGCAGACCGGTCCAACTGCTCCAGCCGGGGGGCGTTGGGTGCCGGGTTGGCCGACACGGTGAGCACGCACACCTGGGCGTCGTCACAGTCGTAATAGGTGCCGGACCGAATGCGGGTCCGGCCACCCAGCACCCCCAGACTGTGGCGCAGATCCGCCGCCTGGGCCCGGGCCAGCCGTGGGTCCGCATCCACCAGCACCAATTCGTCACACAGGTTCCGCAGCACCAGATGGTGGGCCAGGGCACCACCAATCTGTCCAACACCGAGAATGGCTACTTTCTTCGCGGCCATGTTTCTCTTTCCTCCATCTATTGACGACCATACCGCATCATTGTGTCGGCGGCCCGCAACGGATCTTTTGCACCAACTGTGCAGCGGAAAACTTTTGAAATACATCCAGTATTCCTGCAAGTTTCCCGCTTTCATTTGGCACAAAATCTCTCGCTGCGTGCTCTTGCCAAATGCTGCGGTATGGTCTGATTATTTTTCTGATTTTCTGATTATTTGCCAACGCAGAAGCGCGAGAAAATCTGATCGGTGATCTCCGTCCGGGCCGTCCGGCCGTTGATCTGTCCCAGCAGCTCCATGGCTTCCTCTACGTCCACCAGAACGGCGTCCGGCGTCAGTCCTTGCCGCAGGGCCGCCGTAGCCCGTTCCAGCGCTTCCGACGCCAGAAACACCGCGCCTGCCTGCCGGGCGTTGGTGAGAAGGGTGCCGTCACAGGGCAGGTCCAGGGGAAACAGCTCTTCCACCACCCGTTCCAGAGAATCCAGACCCTCGCCGGTTTTGGTACACAGAGGAATCACCCAGTCAAAGGGCAGGTCCGCCGGGGAAACCTGCTGGGGCAGGTCTTGCTTGTTCAGCAGGGCGATGGCGTGTTCCGCTTCCCAGGCTGCCGCCATGGCCGCTTGGTCCTCATCGTCCAGAGGGCGGCTGCCGTCGAAGACACACAGGGCCAATTTTGCTTTCCTGGCCGCCTGCCGGCTCCGCTCTACACCCATGGCTTCAATCTGATCATCGGTGTCCCGAATGCCCGCTGTGTCTGTCAGCCGCAGTTTGATGGAGCCCAGCTTCAGGACCTCCGTCACCGCGTCCCGTGTGGTACCGGCCACATCGGTGACGATGACCCGGTCATAGCCTGCCAGGGCGTTGAGCAGGCTGGACTTGCCCACATTGGGCTTGCCCAGAATGACGGCGTCGAGACCGTTTTTCAGCACTGTGCCCCGCCGGTAGGTGGCGGCCAGGGCGGCCAAATCCGTCTGGGCCGACGAGACAGCTTCGGTGATTTCTGAATTGCGGAAGTCCTCAATGTCTTCGTCGGGGTAGTCCAGAACGGCGTGGAAGTGGGCGCACAGCCCGGCCAGCCGGTCATACAGCGGTTCAATGCGGCTGCGGACCGCACCGGACAGCTGTCCGGCGGCATTGGCGGCGGCTTCAGCGGTGTCGGCCTCAATGAGATCAATGACGGCTTCGGCCTGGCTCAGGTCCAGACAGCCGTTGAGGAAGGCCCGCTTGGTAAACTCGCCGGGTCCGGCCTGTTGGGCCCCGGCGGCGAACAGCGCTTGCAGTCCCGCCGCCAGAACGGCCAGAGAGCCATGACAGTGGAGCTCTGCCGTGTCCTCGCCGGTGTAGGAGTGGGGGGCACGGGACACGGTGGCCAACACCTGGTCCAGTACCCGTCCCTGGGTGTCGTGGAGACTGCCCAACACCAGACGGCGGTCCGCCGTATCGGCCAGAGGTTTGCCGCTGGCGGCGGTAAACACCCGGTCGGCCACGGCAATGGCGCCGTCGCCGGACAGGCGCAGAATGCCGATGGCCCCCGGCTGGGGAGCCGTGGAAATGGCGGCGATGACCTGAGACATGCGATCCTCTCCTTTTCATATATCAAGCACATAGTATACTCCTTTTTCACCCCGATGACAAGTGAGACCGGCGGAGAATTGTCGGAGTTTGGCGAAAGCGTTGCGTTTTTCCGGAAATTATGGTATTTTATAAAGACTAATCTGTTCGAAAGGACATATCGCCATGAAACAATGGATTGCTGCATTGCTCTGCGCCCTGGTTTTGGTGCAGCCGGTTCTGGCCACCGGCACGGGCAATGACGCGGATACCACCAATGGAGAAACCGCCGGTGAAACGGCCGACAACGCCGCCGATACCGCCGGGGACGATGCCGGTGCGGTTGGTGACAGCAGTACGGACCGCATTCCCAGTGCCGACCCGGATTCCACCACAGCCACCGGCGGTACCACCGGCACGAACACCAACACCGGTACGACCACCGGTACCACCGGCAACACCGTAGACGCCAAGACGGCCACCATTACCAATTTCAATGCCCAGTGGGCGGTGGATGCCAAGGGCCGGGCCACGGCCACCATCCGGGTGGACATGAACCTGCCCTCGACCGTGACACAGCTGGACTTTCCCATCGGCAACGGCGTGAACGCACAGCTGAGCGGTTATAGCGATGTTGAGACTGTGGACATCACCGACGGCAAAGCGCTGCGGCTGGTGGCCGATCCGGGCTTTACGGGCGTCCAGACCTTTACGCTGTCCTACGCGGTGGAGAACGCCATCAAGGTCACAGAGACAGGCCAAAAGCTGGAACTGGACCTTATGGCGCCGGGCTGGGCCTGGCCCATGGAACAGGCGTCCTTTACACTGACAATGCCCGCCGTCTTCACCGGAGAGCCGACCTATGTCGGCGGCTATTATGCGGATTTGGTGGCCGATTATATGACCCTGGAGCAGACGGATACCACCATCACCGGTACCTATAAAGAGCCGCTGCGGGACCACGAAAGTCTCAAAATTTCCCTGGACCTGCCCGCCGAGTACATCACCATCCGCAGCGCCAGCGGCATTTCCAAAGTGGTGACGTTGTCGGTGACGATTCTGCTGGCGGTGCTGGCACTTCTGTACTGGTACAAGACGTTGTGCAACGGTAAAATGAAAATCGTTTCCCGTACCATGGCCCCCGACGGCGTGGGCGCCGGAGAATTGCCCCTGCTGCTCATGGGCGGCCGTCCCCGGCTGTCGCTGCAGGTGGCCCAGTGGGCCTCTCTGGGCTATCTGGTCATGGGCTATGACCAGCGGGGTCGGGTGGTCCTCCAGAAGACCATGGACATGGGCACCGAGCGCCGTCAGTCGGATCAGGTGACCTTCCAAAAGCTGTTTGGAGAAAATAAGGTCTGCGAGGGTGAGGGCCGCCGGTTTGCCACCTTGGCGGACTGGTATGCCCACAATATGGAGCGCAGCTGCCGTCGCCGTTACTTCTCCCGTACCAGCGGCGCGCCCCTGATTCTTTACCTGCTGGGTGTGATCTCCTGTGCCGTAGCCCTGTTCGGTGCGGCATCGGCGGGCCTGCCTGCTGGAAAGCTGCGGGGACTGCTGCTGGCGCTGGTGGCCGTACTGGGTCTGGCCGCCGGTGTATCTGCCACCATTTCTGCCATTATGGCCACCCGGCGGCAATTTCAACCGGTGGTCCTCGGCGTATTTTTGCCGTTGGTGGCGCTGGTGTTGGCTGTGGTATGGGGCGGCGTGCTGCCCATGGTCATTGCCTTTGCCACGGTGATATTCGGTGCAGTGTCCACCATGCGCGGCGGACGCCGCAGCGCCGCCGGTCAGAATATTACGGCTCAGGCGTTGGGTTTCCGTCGGTACATCCAATATCTGTCAACCCACCAGCTGACCATGCAGCTGCGGGACAATGGGCTTTATTTCTATGATCTTCTGCCCTTTACCGAGGCCATGGGGCTCAGCGACGATCTGGCCTCCAGGGTTGGACGGTTCCAGATGGAGCCCTGTCCCTGGTTCCGGGCCCGCCGCAAGCAGCCCCAGACGCCCCCCGGCTTTACGGCGGCGTTTCAGGATATGCTCCGACGCATGGACAACAGCGGACGATAACTGCTTTCATCCTCCATGCCCATCCGGATATCAAAAAAATTACCGCAGAGACGCAAGAAAACGGCTTTCTTGCGTCTCTGCGGTTTTTTATGCGGGGAATCTGCTTCCGGTACCGACCCGCTCAAATCCGGAGGTCCAGATTGGGCGACAGGACCGCGAACCGTTCAAAATACCCTTTGGCGTAACATTGCAGATTGGCCAAAAAACGGTTCAGCAGGCTGGCGCTTTCGGTATCCTGCTTGGACGGGGAGAGCAAGTCCGACACCTTGCGCGGCTTGCCCTGCGCATCCAGACGGAATTCGGCTTCCTGGCGGTGTTCCGTGCCGCTCTCGTCGGTCCAGCAGACCCAGGTACGGCCCTTGCAGGAGTTGGTGGGGTCAAAGCCGTCGGTGGTGTAGTCGGTGACGGTTTTGGTGCCGTCGGCGTTGCTCACGGTCATGGATGTGAGCTGAATGCTGCCCTGAGCGGTGGCATTGCCGCCGCTTTCAAAAAACCACTGGAAGTGCTTCGGCGGCACCACATCCGGGTCCAGGACAAAGTGGTTCTCAGACACAATAAACGGGTCACCGGCCAATGCGGAGTTGAAGTTATAGCGGTGGGTTTCGCCCTTGGCCAGATAGTCAGGCACGGTAAAGGTGGAATCGTGCTCCTGGGCCACGGCCTGGGCCCCCGCCGTGATGGCGGAGATTGCCGATTCGCTGGCATAATAGTAATCGGAGTTGTAATAACTCCAGCCGCGCTGGGCGTTCCTTTCGCCGGTGATGTACTGCTGTCCCTCGGCGTTGTTGCGCTCCACGGCGGCGGCCAGGATTTTCTGCCGGAACGGGTCGTAAAACCGGCTGGCCGTCTCTTTCTGCGCATCGGTCAGGGGGCCGGTGGGATTCTCGGCAGGCCGAACAGCTCCTTTTTCAGCAGGCGTTCATACTCGGCCTGCAATTCGGTTTCCGACAGCTTCCCGTCCATAAACGCGTTAATGGGCGCGTCCATGGGGCTTTTTACTGCGGAAAAATCGCCGCGCAGGGCATCTTCCATGGTAATGTAGGAAAAATTGGAATCAAAGCGCACAAAGGAATCGGTATTTACGGAGCCTGCCGGGACCTTTTGCAGGTCTTTGGAGATGTCCAAATGGGTTCCGTATGGGCTTTGCACAACAGGGTAACTGGACGGATTGACGCCATTCATATTCAAGACCTCCCTCTTTCTGCCAAAATCGTTTTTACCGTTTTTTGCGGTGTGTGCGGAAAGTCGCACCCAAAACGGCACAATACAATCATTTTTACTATCGGCACAATTTTCCAAAAGGTTAGTCTGTGCATGGCTGGTTGGGGGAACTGTTCCAGGCAAAAAAGGGGCCCGCTGCTGACGGCAGCGGGCCCCGAAAAGGCGTTACAGATTACACATATTGCTGGGTATTGACATCCACCACACCGCGGGTGGTGATGCGCAGGGTGGGAATCACGGGCAGGGCCAGGAAGCTCAGCGTCATAAAGGGGTCGATACCGGGGTTGATGCCCAAGCTGTAGGCCACCTCTTTGGCGTGCTCCAGTGCTTCATTGAGCTGCTCCACCGGCTGCTCGGTGAGGATACCGGCCACTTCCAGCACCACCTCGGCCAAAATCACGCCGCCACGGACCACCACGATGCCGCCGCGGTTTTCCACCACCCGGTTGACAGCCACGGCCATGTCGGCGGAATTGGTACCCACGGCAATGATGTTGTGACTGTCATGGGAGATGGAGGTTGCCACAGCGCCGTCTTGGAGCCCATAGCCCTGGAGATAGCCCAAGCCGATGTGGCCGGTGCCCTTGTGGCGCTCCACCACGGCCACTTTCAGAATGTCCTGCTCCACGTCCACCTTGGTGGCGTAGCCCTGGTCCGTGGTAAGGATTTCGCCATCCACCAAACCGATGATACCGCGCTGGCGCTTGTCGCGGAAATCGTCCACTTCCAGCTTCCGGACGTGGAAGGTGTCCCGTGCCCGCTCCAGCAGATAGGGGTCAATCTGGGGCCACGGCATATCGCGGCAGTAGTCGTCGCCGTACCACAGCTTGCCCTTTTTAAAGACCATTTCCACCTGGAAGTGTTCCAGACTGTCCACCACGCAGAAATCGGCCAGATAGCCGGGGGAGATGGCGCCCCGGTTGTTGAGCTGATAATATCGGGCGGCGTTGTGGCTGGCTACCTTGACGGCAATAATCGGGTCTACACCGGCGGCGATGGCCCGACGCACAATGTGGTCAATATGGCCTTGCTCCAGAATGTCGTTGGGATGGCGGTCGTCACAGCAGAACATGCAGCGCTCATAGTATTGAGGCGTCAGCAGGGGCAGCAGCGCATCCAGATTCTTGGCTGCCGTACCCTCCCGAATCATAATGTACTGGCCCAGACGCAGCTTGGCCAGTGCGTCCTCCATGTCGTAGCACTCGTGGTCGGAATAGACGCCGGCAGCCACATAGGCGGCCAGGTCCTTTTCCCGGATGCCGGGGGCGTGGCCGTCAATCTTCTTGTGGTGGGCCTGGGCTGCCACAATTTTCTCCAATGCCATGGAATCGGCGGCGATGACACCGGGATAGTTCATCATTTCCGCCAGACCGTTGACTCTGGGATGCTCATAGAAGGAGTCGATGGCCCGGTAGTCCAGTACAGCCCCGGACTCATCCAGGGGCGTGGCCGGGACGCAGGAGGGCAGCATAAACCGCACATCCACCGGCAGGCCCTCGGTGGCCTGGAGCATATAATCAATGCCGTCGGTGCCCATGACGTTGGCAATCTCATGGGGGTCTGTGATAACGGTGGTGGTGCCGTGGGGCAGCACTGCACGGGCAAACTCCCGGGGGCTGACCAGGGAGCTTTCCAAATGAATGTGGGCGTCAATGAGACCCGGCAGGACGATTTTGCCGTGCATGTCGTAGGTCAGGCGGCCCTCATAGGTACCCATGCCCACAATCAGCCCCTCGGCTACGGCAATGTCGGCGGTGCACAGCTCATTGGAAAACACATTGACATAGGTGGCGTGCTTCAAAACCAGGTCAGCCGGTTCCAGTCCGGCGGCCACGCGGACGATCCGCTGCTTTTTCCGCAGCTTGCGGTTGATCTTGCCGGAATAGCTTTCGTTGTTGTTTGCCATAGGACTCATCCTTTCACGCTTGGCACATCGGACGGAAAACTCCGCCCCTCGGGCGATGGTGATTGTCTATTTTGCACATTGTACCACAATCCGGCGGGAAAGTCCAGTGAAGGGACTGGGAATCCAGGTTACCGCAGGAAGGGTAACTGCTGCCAGCGGCGGTAATCCTCCAGGGTACAGGCGGCGGTGGCGGTGATTTCGTCCCACTGGTGCACCGTGGCCGGGTCAGCCACGGCACAGACCTGGAACCCGTCGTTTACTGCTGTATGGATGGCGTAACAGGCATCCTCAAAAATCCAGGCGGCATTTTTGGGTGTGCTGCCCAAGGCGGCCTGGTAGATTTCCGGTGTGTGCTTGCTGTGACCCACTTCGCCGCAGGTGTAGATTTCGTCGAACAGCACGTCAGCGCCCGTCAACGCCAGGGCGGGCAGCAGCAAACGGCGTTCCGTGGCTGTAGCCAGCACCAGTGTCACGCCCCGGTCCTTGAGCATCCGCAGAAACGCCAGTGCGCCGGGTTTTAATTCCGCTTCCTTTGTATAATACTGCTGTACCCGCTGTTCCAGAGTGGCGTGGATTTCCTCCACGGGCTGGGGCAGGTCATAGTCTTTCTTTAAAAAGGGCGCAAACTCCAGCATACCCAGGGCCAGGGTGTCCCGCCCAATGCTTTCCTTGGGGGAATGTCCCAAAGCCGTTACCACATGGGCCGCCGCGTTGCGCCACATGGCCGTGGAGTCGAGAATGGTTCCATCCATATCAAAGATGGCTTTTTGCAGTGTCATGGTGTTCTCTCCTTCTCAAAAGTACCCCCACTGTACCATCCCGCCCGGCGGCCTGTCAATGGCTGTCTATGCAAAAACGACCTGTATATATTCATAATATACTGTATATTTATGGGTAATAGCTGAATATTCCCAAATATGCGTGAAAGTATCATGTATTTTTATTCAATTTTACACTTGCCTTTTCTCTGCTGTGGTGCTATGATAGTGCCACAAAATAAAACGACACCTACGGAGGCGTATTTGCAATGAGTGAGATCAAGAAAATCGTCCTGGCCTATTCCGGCGGCCTGGATACTTCCATTATTATCCCCTGGCTGAAAGAGCACTACAACAACCCCGAGGTCATCGCCGTGGCTGCCGATGTGGGCCAGGACGACGAGCTGGAGGGCCTGGAGGAGAAGGCCATCAAGACCGGCGCTTCCAAGCTGTATGTGCTGGATCTCGTCGATGAGATGGTGGATGACGTCATCATCCCCTCCATGATGATGGGCGCCAAGTACGAGGACTATCTGCTGGGCACCGCCTTTGCCCGTCCCATCATCGGCAAGGCTCTGGTGGACATCGCCAAGAAGGAGGGCGCTGACGCCATCGCCCACGGCGCCACTGGCAAGGGCAACGACCAGGTCCGTTTCGAGCTGGCCATCAAGCGGTTCGCCCCCGAAATGAAGATCATCGCTCCCTGGAGAGAGTGGGATATCAAGTCCCGTGAAGAGGAAATCGACTACGCCGAAGCCCACAGCATTCCGCTGAAGATTTCCCGTGAGACCAACTACTCCAAGGACAAGAACCTGTGGCATCTGAGCCATGAGGGCCTGGACCTGGAGGACCCCACCAACGAGCCTCTGTACGATAAGGAAGGGTTCCTGGAAATGGGCGTGTCTCCTTTCAAGGCTCCCGACGAGGCCACCTATGTGACCCTGGACTTTGAGAAGGGCTGGCCCGTGGCCATCGACGGCGAGAAGATGAAGGCCAGCGCCATCATCGCCAAGCTCAACAAGATCGGCGGCGCCAACGGCATCGGCCTGCTGGACATCGTGGAGAACCGGCTGGTTGGCATGAAGGACCGCGGTGTCTATGAGACCCCCGGCGGCACCATCCTGTACCGGGCCCATGAGGTTCTGGAGATGCTGACCCTGGACCGCGACACCAAGCATATGAAGTCCAAGCTGGCTGTGGACTTTGCGGATCTGGTGTACAACGGCAAGTGGTTCACCCCCCTGCGGGAGGCCCTGACGGCCTTCGCCGTGGACACCCAGAAGTATGTTACCGGTCAGGTGAAGCTGAAGCTCTACAAGGGCAACATCATCACCTCTTCCGTGTCCTCTCCCTGCACCCTGTACTCCGAGAGTCTGGTGACCTTCGACGAGAGCGACTACGATCAGGCCCAGGCCACCGGCTTCATCAACCTGTGGGGTCTGCCCGATACGGTGCAGGCGCTCAGAGAGCAGGGCAAGCTGTAAGAATGACGATTCCGAGGGGCAAACGACCGTTTGCCCCTCCTTTGCAATGATGATTTCTACGGGAAGAAAGGAACGAACGAGCCATGAAACTTTGGTCCGGACGGTTTGAAAAGAACACGGATAAGCTGGTGGACAGCCTCAACGCCTCCATTTCCTACGACCAGCGGATGTATGAGGAGGACATCACCGGCTCCATGGCCCATGCCGCCATGCTGGGCGCCCAGGGCATCATCCCCCAGTCGGAAGCCGATTTGATTGTAAAGACCCTGGGGGAGATTCTGGAGGACTGCCGCGCCGGCAAAATCGAGTTTACCGAGGAGAACGAAGATATCCATATGAATGTGGAGGTCCTGCTGACGGAGCGCATCGGCGCCGCCGGCAAGCGGCTCCACACAGCCCGGTCCCGCAACGATCAGGTGGCTGTGGATTTGAAGATGTACCTGCGCAATGAAATCGGAGACCTCCAGGAAAAGGTCAAAAAGCTGATTTCCGCCATCTGTGACAAGGCCCAGCTTCATCTGGAATCCATCATGCCCGGCTATACCCATTTGCAGCGGGCCCAGCCCTCCACCTTTGCCCATTACACCATGGCTTACGCCGAAATGCTGACCCGGGACCTGGGCCGTCTTTCCGACTGCAAAGCCCGGCTGAACCAGTGCCCCCTGGGATCCGGCGCCATGGGCGGCACCACCTATCCCATCGACCGGTTTATGACGGCCAAGGCGCTGGGCTTTGACAAGCCTACGGAAAACTCCATCGACGGCGTCTCCGACCGGGATTATGTTTTGGAATTGGCTTCGGCATTGTCCATTTTGATGATGCACCTGTCCCGGTTCTCCGAGGAGATCATCCTGTGGGCCAGCTATGAGTTTGGCTTTATCTCCCTGGATGATGCCTATGCTACCGGCTCCTCCATCATGCCCCAGAAGAAGAATCCCGATATTGCCGAGCTGGTTCGCGGCAAGACGGGCCGGGTGTACGGCGACCTGATGGGCCTGCTGACGGTCATGAAGGGCCTGCCCCTGGCCTACAACAAAGACATGCAGGAGGATAAGGAGGCCATTTTTGACGCGGTGGATACGGTTTCCCTGTGCCTGGATGTGTTTACTCCCATGTATGAGACCATGACCGTGCGGGTGGATAAGCTGCGCCGGGCCGCCGCCGAGGGCTTTATCAACGCCACCGACTGCGCCGACTATCTGGTGAAGCAGGGAATGCCCTTCCGGGATGCCTATACCTGCGTGGGTAAACTGGTCCACTACTGCATCGAGCAGGGCAAGACGCTGGAAACCCTGTCTCTGGACGAATATCACGCCGTTTCTCCCGTCTTTGACGAGGGGATGTATCAGGCCATCGACCTGATGACCTGCCTCAAGGGCCGCATGGTTCCCGGCGGTCCCGCCCCGGAGATGGTCCAAAAGCACATCGACCATACACGGGCCGCCATCAAGTAATTTCAGGAGGAAAATCCCATGGAACAGAAGCATTTTCTCAAGCTGCTGGACTTCACGCCCGCAGAGATTACCCATTTTCTCGATGTGGCCGCCGATTTGAAGGCCAAGAAGAAGCAAGGCATTACCCATGCCTGCTGCCCCGGCAAGCATGTGGCCCTGATTTTTGAAAAGACCTCCACCCGGACCCGCTGCGCCTTTGAGGTGGCCGCCCGGGATCTGGGTATGGGCGTCACCTATCTGGACCCCTCCGGCTCTCAAATCGGCAAAAAGGAATCCATTGCCGATACGGCACGGGTTCTGGGTCGGATGTACGACGGCATCGAGTACCGGGGCTTCGGTCAGGATATTGTGGAGGAGCTGGCCCATTATGCCGGTGTGCCCGTGTTCAACGGCCTGACCAACGAGTTCCACCCCACCCAAATTCTGGCCGACTTCCTGACCATCCAGGAGCATTGCGGCAAGCTGAAGGGCATCAAGCTGGTGTACATGGGTGACGCCCGGTACAACATGGGCAATTCTCTGATGGTGGGCTGCGCCAAGATGGGCATGCACTTTGTGGCCTGTGCCCCCAAAGCCTATTTCCCCGACCAGAAGCTCATTGACCAGTGCCAGGCCATTGCCGCCGAAACCGGCGCGACGCTGGAATTTATCGAGGAGCCCATGGCGGCTACCAAGGGCGCCGACGTCATTTATACCGATGTGTGGGTGTCCATGGGCGAGCCCATGGAGGTTTGGGAGCAGCGGATTCACGATCTGAGCCCCTATCAGGTCAACAAGGCTCTTATGGACAACGCCGGTCCTCAGTGCAAATTTATGCACTGTCTGCCTGCGTTCCACGATCTCAAAACCACCATCGGTGCGGAGATGGGCGCAAAGTTCGGTCGGGACTCCATGGAAGTCACCGACGAGGTCTTTGAAAGCCCCGCTTCCATCGTCTTCGACGAGGCGGAAAACCGCATGCACACCATCAAGGCCGTCATGGCTGTGCTGATGGGCGGCATGTAATCCGAAACCAGCAAAAAAACTCCCGCTTGCGGCTGCAAGCGGGAGTTTTTGCGTTAATGGATCAATAGTTCTCGGCCTTGATCTGGAAGTAAGCCTGGGGATGGGCGCAGACGGGGCAGACCTCGGGGGCAGCCTTGCCCACCACAATGTGGCCGCAGTTGGAGCACTGCCACACACAGTCGCCGTCGCGGCTGAAGACCAGTTTGCCCTCCACATTGGCCAGGAGCTTGCGGTAACGCTCCTCATGCTCCTTCTCAATGGCGGCCACGCCCTCAAACAGAGCGGCAATGTGGTCGAAGCCCTCCTCACGGGCCTCCTTGGCAAAGGTGGCGTACATGTCGGTCCACTCGTAGTTCTCGCCCTCGGCGGCGTCCAGCAGGTTCTCCTCCGTGGAGCCGATGCCGTGGAACAGCTTGAACCACATCTTGGCATGCTCCTTCTCGTTGTTGGCCGTCTCCTCAAAGAGGTTGGCAATCTGGACATAGCCGTCCTTGCGGGCCTTGGAGGCGTAATAGCTGTACTTGTTGCGGGCCTGGGACTCACCGGCGAAGGCGGCCATCAGGTTTTTTTCGGTCTTAGAGCCTTTCAGTTCCATAGTAAATTCTCCTTTATCATAATAGAATTGTCAACGCGCCGTCGGCGCGGGGGGACGCTCAGGGAAGAATCTTTTTGGGTTTGAGATACCGTTCCTGTTCGGAAAAAATGCAGCCGCAATACTTCTGCATATAAAAACCGTGCTCCCGTGCGAAAGCTTGTCCATCCCGGAACAGGGGACGGAAATCCTGATAGAAAAAGGATACCCCAAATTCCCGGGCGGCAGTCTCCGCCACATCCCGCATCAGCTCATGCTGCTGATAGGGACTGATAAAGAGACTGGAGGTAAAGGCGTCAAAGCCGCCCTCGGCGGCCTGACGGGCCGTTTCCCAAAACCGCATTTCATAGCACTTGAGACAGCGGCCGTCAATGTTGGCCGCCACCTCCCGGACAAAGGGGCGCAGGCCGTAATCATCGCGCTCTATAAGAGGCAGGCCGATTTCCGTGGTATAGTCCCGCAGACAGTTGCGGCGGGAACGGTATTCCGTAAAGGGATGAATGTTGGGATTGTACCAGAACGCCGTCACGTCATGGCCCTGGGCCTGCAAATCGGCAATGGGCCGGTTGGCACAGGGGGCGCAGCAGGCGTGCAACAGAATCTTCAAAACGATTCGCTCCTACTCGATGAGATCGCCGGTGAGCCGTCCTGTCACATAGGGGGCGCAGCGCTCCCGATGGGCCACATGGAGCGGATGCTCCCGAAAGTGTTCCAATGCGTCGGCGTCGGCAAATTCGGCGTAAAAGATGAGATCATAGGCGCCGCCGGCCAGATTGCGGCCAATGTGGGCCTGTTGCAGTCCGTCGATGCCCAGCAGCGTCTCCGTGGAGGCCGTCAATACCTGCAATGCGTAGTCGGCCTGCTCCGGGGCGGCGTAGTCCTCCCGCAGTTTCCAGAATACAATATGGCGTACCATAGGGGATCATCCTTTCCCAACCTGCTGAGAATCGGCAGGAAATTCAAATATCTCCCGTATTATACTCCAGAATTATGTGGAAAAAAAGTAAACCGTGTAAAATTCTCTGTTTCGCACAAGGTATGGACGGGACTTTAGTCCAATGCCAACCCCAGATAGGGGGCAGAGACCGGCGGCATCTCCGTCAGCCAGCGGGCCATGGCAAAGGGCGTTCCTTCGCCGGGGGTTCGCACCAGAAGACGGGAGACCCCCAGGGCGGCGGCCATCAGGTCCGCGCCCGCCTGCCTGTCACCGGGCCACAGCAGTTCATAGATCACACCCTCTCCGTCGCCGTCCACCGCGCCGCAGCCGACGCCGGTGACGCCGTTGGATTCCAGCCGGTACAGACCGCCGCCGTAGTGGGCAGCCAGGTCCCGTTGGAAGGAGAGAATGGGCACCGAACAGGACACATAGGCCCGCTGAGCCAGCAGTTCCTCCCGTAGCGTCAGATACTCCGGCGGCTCGATGGCTTCCCAGGTTCCGGCGGCGGCACCGGCGTCCAGAGTTTGGAGAGAAACGGCGGTGTAATCGGAAAAGCCGTACCGCCGGTACAGCTGCCGCAGGCTGCCACTGCCCGGCACCAGCACCAGACCCCGCACGCCCTGTTCCGGCAGCGTCCGGGCGAAATACTCCAGCATGTCCCGGCAATACCCGCGGCCCCGATGGGCCTCGTCGGTGGCAACGGCGTAGACATAGGCCACGGGCCAGCCCTTTCCGTCGTGGCAGACGGTCATGGGCAGCCAATGGGCCATGGCCACGGCGTCGTCACCGTCCCGGCACACCACGGTGCTGTCGGGACGGAACAAACTCTGAAAAAACCGGTCAATGACGGCCATATCATCTCCAAAGGCCGACTGCCACAGCGCTTTCAGACGGGGCACATCGCCGGAGCGGGCCGGGCCGGTCACAGTGTGGCCTCCAGCTCCGCAAAGCCCTTGCACAGCAGCAAATCCGGGTGATACGATTCCTTGGCCTTCCGCAGACCCGGCAGACCCATATCATCTTCCCGGTTCAGATAGACCACCTCTGGGTATTTGCTGCGGATATACCGGGCAAACTCCCGGTTAATGATGGGATAAGCGCCCTGAATGTGGGCATACGCCTTTTCAAAGTTCACGTCAAAGGTGTCGGTCTGGATGTGATGACCCATGGTAAAGGCCATGACCTGTCCCTCGGCCCGCAGCAGCAGGCCCTCCAGACCCAGAGCATCGTAATCGTCAAAGGCACGGCCCAGGGCGATTTTCTCAATGCGGAAATCGTGTTCGTCGGAGGTTTCTCCGTCGTACTGGGCATACCAGTCCTCGGCCATGGCCCGGCAAAGGGGCAGGGTTTCGGCGGTGATGGGCTCCACAGTCCAGTCCGGATGGTTCTGCTCGAACCGGTTGCAGTGGTTTCGCTTGGACTGAAGCTTTTTGCCGCCCAGGTCGGCCAGACGGTTGATGTCGTAGAGGTAGTCAAAGGCGTTGCGGTTTTCCGTAAACCGGAACTGGCCCGGATACAGGGCGTCCAACTCCTGCCGGCGGTTGCAGTCCACGCACAGCATCCGCATGGGGTGGTTGTAGTAGGCGGCGTCCTCAATCAGCTGGTCGATGACATACCGCAAATCGCCTTTCCCGGCGGGATAGGCGTAATACTTGATGCCGTTGTATTTGATAAACTGCACCAGATAGTCACCTACCTGGGCGATTTCGCCGTAGCCACGGCCCCAGAGGTACATATTGACAAAGCTGGCTTCACAGCCGCGATAGCCTGCGGCATGGTAATACGGCTGCATCCAGTCCCGGTCGGCCAGGGTGGGATGATGAAATTCAATGGGCACAATGATTCTCCTTTGTACAATTGGACAATAATAAGAATGATTCTTGAAAGATACTATAGCACAGGTATGAGAAAAAAGCAATGGGTGAAATTTTGCTTGTGCTTTAGGGTGTGAGCGCTTATAATGGCTCCATGAGAGTTCTTCATAATTGTTTGAGAGAGCGGGAAAAGCATGGATACAAAAAAGTATGAGGCGTTGCTGGAGTCGGCGCGGCTGGGCTCCTTTACCAAGGCGGCCCAGGAGTTGGGCTATACCCAGTCGGGACTGACCCATATGATGAACGCCCTGGAGCAGGAATTGGGATTCCCGCTGCTGGAGCGGGGCCACTACGGCACCCGACTGACGGAACGGGGCGGCGAACTGGAACCGGCCATTCTGCAATTTGTGGAGGCGGGAAAGGCGCTGGAGGCCCAGATTGACGCGGTCCGGCGGCAGGAGAGCCAGTCGGTGCGGGTGGGCGCCTATTCCAGCATGGCAGTCCATTGGCTGCCCGCTATTTTGCAGCGGTTCCGGGATATCTGCCCCAACGTCCGGGTGGACGTGCAGATGGCGGGTATTGAGGAGCTGTACGGATGGGTCCACAGCGGCCAGGTGGAGCTGGCCTTTGTCAGCCGTCAGGACGATTTGAAAGCCGATTTCCTGCCCCTGAAAGAGGATACGCTGGTGGCGGTGCTGCCGGATGAACCGGCCTTTGACGGCTGGAAAACCTTTCCCGTTTCGGCCTTTGAGGACCGGGAGTTTCTGATGCCCGCCCTGGGCTTTACCAGAGACATTATGCCCATGTTTCGCCGCCATCATGTCCACCCCCGCATCCGAAAAACCACGGTGGACGACCCGGTGGTGATTTCCATGGTGGCCCACGGCCTGGGCGTCAGCATCATGACGGAATTGATTATGAGCGGCCGGTCGGACCCCACGGTAAAGGTGCTGCCCATCGAACCCCGGACCTTCCGGGAATTGGGCATTGTGGTTCGCAGCCGCAGGGAGCTGAAACCGGCGGTGCAGGAGTTGATTCAGTGCGCTGCGGAGACCATTCGGGAAATGCAGTCGTGACAACCATCATTGTGAATAAGGAGCGTATATCTGTGAAAAAACTGTGGAGTATGTTGATATTAGCGGCGTTATTGACAACGGGCCTGACGGCCTGCGGCGGCGAGAGCAGCCAGGAAACCGGCAGTGGTTCCGGTGTGCTGGCGGGCTTTACGGCCCAGGACCTGGAGGGTAATGACGTGGACGATTCTATCTTTGACGACTACGACGTGACAATGATTAATGTTTGGGGTACGTTCTGCGGTCCGTGCATTCAGGAGATGCCGGACTTGGGCCAGCTGGCGGAGGATTACGCCGACGAGGGCTTGCAGATTGTGGGCATTGTCAGCGACGCCACCGACTATGAAGGCGGTTATCCGGAGGAGACTGTGGAGCTGGCCAAGGAAATCGTGGAGGAGACGGGGGCCGGATATCTCCACCTGCTGCCCTCCCAGGATTTGCTGGACCGGGTGCTGTCCAGCATCCAGGTGGTGCCCACTACCTTCTTTGTGGACAGCGAGGGCAACCAGCTGGGTGGTATCGTCACCGGCGCCAAGAGCTATGAGGACTGGACGGCCATCTTTGACCAGAAGTTGGAGGAGGCCCAATCGTGAAGCGCTATCTTCCGGCGGTGGCTGTGCTCTGCGTGGGAGCGGTGCTGCTGACCCTGGGCATTGTGCGGGGCGAAGCCCAGACGGTGCTGCAAAAGGCCGTCATCATCTGTATGGAGTGTATTGGAATTGGCTAGAAAAACATTGCGCAGCAAGCTGCGCCTGGGCTGTCAGGTGGCCTTTACAGCCCTTTCCAACGGATATGTCCAGGGCTTTTTCCAGGGGAAAATCTACAGTGGCCCTACAAAATATGCCTGTGTGCCGGGGCTCAACTGCTATTCCTGCCCCGGCGCGTTGGGCTCTTGCCCCATCGGGTCTTTGCAGGCCGTTATTGGCAGCCGCAAATTCCACCTGTCCCTCTATGTACTGGGGTTTTTGATGATGGTGGGGGCCATCCTGGGCAAAGCCGTCTGCGGCTTTCTCTGCCCCTTTGGACTGGTGCAGGATTTGCTGCATAAAATCCCCGGCGTGAAAAAACTGCGCCGGTTGCCCGGCGAAAAGTATTTACAATGGCTTCGGTATGTGATGCTGGGGCTGCTGGTGATTTTGCTGCCCATGGTGGTGGTGGATATTGTGGGCCAGGGTTCTCCCTGGTTCTGTAAGTACGTCTGTCCCTCTGGTACTTTGCTGGGCGGTATCCCGCTGCTGGCGGGGAATCCGGCTCTGCGCGGCGCGGTGGGCTGGCTGTTCACCTGGAAAATAGCGATTCTGGTGGTTATCCTGGTGCTGTCGGTGTTCCTGTACCGGCCATTCTGCCGGTATCTCTGCCCTTTGGGCGCCGTTTACGGCTTTTTTAACCGGTTTGCCCTGTACCGTTTTACGCTGAATGAGGAACAGTGTACCCATTGCGGGGCCTGTCATCAGGTGTGCGGTCTGGATATCGACCCCAGTAAAACACCCAATCACAGCCAGTGTATCCGCTGCGGAAAGTGCCTGGACGCCTGTCCCCATGGAGCCATCTGTTCCACGTGGCAGAAGAAAAAAGATAAAAAAAGCTAAAAAGCGAAAAGTTTTACTCGATTTTTTCTTTTGGCGGGCTATTCACCGCCCGTGTGTCTGCGGTGCTCGCCGGACCTTTTCCGCCAGGACTGCGCTGCGGTTTCTTGCCATACATACAGTATGGCTGCGAAACCGCACCTTGCCCTGACGAAAAATCTCTCGCCGACCACTCTTGTCAACGGACGGCAAACAGCCCAAATCGCGGTTTCCAGAGGCAGAGCCCCGGTCGCGCCGCGTATGGCACAAAATACCCATGTAAAACAGAAGAGGGGAGGAACCATTCCCATGAAAGAAACCATTCTGGCCGGGCTTCCGGCCATTCATCTGGAACTTTCGGAGCAGCAGGTGGACACCCTGTGTGCCTTCGGCAAGCTGCTGCTGGAAAAAAACCAGGTTATGAATTTGACGGCCATCACAGACCCCAAAGAGGTGGCCCGGCTCCATTTTCTGGACTCCATGGCGCTGCTGGACGCCGCCGATTTGGCAGGTAAACGGGTGGTGGATGTGGGCTGCGGCGCGGGATTTCCCAGCGTGCCCCTGAAAATCGCCCAGCCCGCCATGAATTTGACGCTGCTGGACTCCCTGGGCAAGCGTATGACGTGGCTGGGAGAGGTGCTGCCCCAGTTGGGGGTGGAGGCCGCCTGCGTCACGGCACGGGCTGAGGAATTTGCCGCCGACCACCGGGAGCAGTATGACTTCGCTACCTCCCGGGCCGTGGCCCGGCTCAACATCCTTTGTGAACTGTGTCTGCCCCTGGTTCGGGTGGGCGGCGCGTTTCTGGCTATGAAGGGCGCGACAGCCCAGGAGGAGCTGGATGAGGCCAAGGGCGCCATTGCCAAACTGGGCGGCAAACTGGAACGGGTTTACGAATATCCTGTGGGTGACGTTGTCCATCGGGTGGTCATCATCCGTAAGGTCAAGAACACCCCCAAGCAGTATCCCCGGCGATACGCAAAAATCAAACAACAGCCGTTGTAACCGGTTTCAATGGGCATATTGATGAAAACAGGGAACATGGTAGAGCAAAAGTTGTGATGTCCGACAATATGCACAACTATCTCCGGCCTTTATAATGGATTCCATAAGCAGTTTGACCACAATTTAACAGGAGGAGATTCTATGCCCAATTTGTTTTACCTGTCCCACTCCACCGACGGCTGGCAAAATCTGGCCACCGATGAATGGCTCCTGGACAACCTGGCGCCGGACGAGATGATCCTCTACTGTTATATCAACCGGAACGCTGTCATCATCGGCAAGAACCAGAACCCCTGGAAGGAGTGCAACCTGGGGGCCATGGAAGCCGACGAGGTGCAGCTGGTGCGCCGTATTACCGGCGGCGGCGCCGTGTACCACGACATGGGCAATCTGAATTTCAGCTTTATTGCCGGGGAAGACCTGTACGACGTGGAAAAGCAGATGAATACCATCTTGCAGACTATTCGGATGCTGGGCATTCCCTGTGAATTTTCCGGCCGCAACGATTTGCTGGCCGAGGGCCGCAAGTTTTCCGGCAACGCCTTCTGCAAGCGGGGAAAGATCTGCCAGCATCACGGCACCCTGCTGATCAACTCCGACATGAGCCGGCTGCAGCACTATCTCCAAGTGGACCCCCGGAAGCTCCAGGCCAAGGGCGTGGAGTCGGTCCGCAGCCGTGTCTGCAACCTGACGGAGTTTCGTCAGGATTTGACCATCCCCATGGTGGTGGGTACGCTGAAACAGGCATTCCGCAAGACCTACGGCGACTATACAGAGTGGGTTCCCACCACGGCTGATGAGGCCGCTATGGCACCCTATCGGGAGAAGCACAGCTCTTGGGAGTGGCGCGTCGGACAGACGCCTGCCTTTGACCTGGAACTGGACCGGCGGTTTGACTGGGGCGGCGTGCAGATTCTTCTGACCTCTCGGGAGGGCAGCGTGGAAAAGGCCGAGGTATTCTCCGATGCCATGGACCCGGAACTGCCCGCTCTGGTGCAGGGATTGCTGACAGGATGCCGGGTGGATTCCCAGCAGATGGCCCAGGCGTTGAGCCGCTGTGAAAATCAACAAATCCAGGACATTGCCGCCTGGATTCGCCAGGAGCGATTGTAATGCGCACGTTAAAATACGTTATTTTGGGCCTGCTTATGCGCCATCCTATGAGCGGCTATGATATCACCAAGGAGTTCCAAAACGGCCTGACGGAGTTCTGGGACGCCAAACACAGCCAAATCTATCCGGAGCTGCGGAGACTGTACGACGAGGGCCTTATTACCTACGAGGTGCAGATTTCCGGTGAGGCGCTGGAAAAGAAGGTCTATTCCATCACTGAGCAGGGACGGCAGGAGTTCCATGCCTGGGTGGAGGAGGATGTGGATACCATTCCCTTCCAGCGGGATGTGTTCCGTTTGAAGCTGTATTTCAGCGACAATCTGGAACCGGCTGCGGCTCTGCATATCATTGACGCCCAGCGGTGTCTCCACCGGCAGAAGTTGGAGCACCTGGAGGACAAGGTCCAGCGATGCTTCGGTACGCCGCCCAAACGGGGGACGCCGACCTTTGGCGATTATGTGGTGATCACCGGCGCTATCATGCGGGAGCGGGCCTATCTCGAGTGGCTTGATGCCTGTACGGCGCTGTATCAATCGGAACCCTAATGGAAAAACGCGAAAAAACCCGCCGTTGCACAACGGCGGGTTTTCGATTTCGTTTAAAGTTAGAACAGAATTTGCCAGGGGAGACGGCCGCTGTCGGGATCGGTGATGCCAAATTTTTCGCGGTTGATCTCGTCGATGGCCTTGCTCAAAGAGGCGTAGGTACCGGGGAATACGGAGCCGGGGCCGCCCTGGGTGATGCAGGGGATGAAATAGTTGGGGCCAATGGCGTCACAGATCTTGCGGGCAGCCTTATTGCAGTCCTCATCGGTCCAGCCGGAGAAGTCCACGGATTTGTTATCAATGCCGCCCATAAAGCTGATCTTGCCGCCGTACTTCTTCACCAGTTCCGGCACATTGTTGGACTCCATGCAGCCCTGCCAGACATCAATGCCCATTTCAATCATATAGGGCACCAGGGTGGCGCCGAAGCTGTCGGAGTGATGAAACACCAGTTCCACGCCGTGGTCATGGTAGTACTTGTAAATCTCCTTGTAGGGCTCCAGGAAGAAGTCCGCAAACATATCGGGGCTCATAAAGGTGCTCATTTCACTGCCCCAGTCGTCGTGATGGAAAATGGCGTCGGGATGCAGGTTGGAGCAGATGCCTTCGGCCAGCTTCAACTCCCACTCGGTGAGATACTTGATAAGGTCGTGCATCTCGTCGGGGTTGGTAATGTAGTACACCAGGGCGTTGGTGATCTCACACAAATAATGGGTCTGCTCGAAGAGACCGGGAGCAATAAAGGTGGCCTTGTAGGCTTTGGAGCTGTCCACTGCATCATATTGGGCCTTGAACATATCCCACTCGGCCTGAGGGAAGTCCAGGGGTGGGGCTTTGACATAGTCCTTCCAGTCTTCAATGTCCTTGACCACAATCTTGTCCGGGGTATGGACGGGGAAGGGGCCGGGGGTACCGGCAGGGAAGGAGTTGGTCACGCCCCAGGCGTTGATGACATTTTCCTGGCCGGGGGCCGGCTTGGGGCTGTGTGTCAGGAAGGGATGGAACAAAAGCTGAATGGCTTCGTACTGATTGACATAGCGGTCGGGCTTGCCGCCGCGGATGACCTCGCGGAGATTTTCCTTTGCAGTCAGCATGACATCAAACTCCTTTTCATAAAAACAGGGGATTATCGTAGAAAAAACGCTGTTTTTAAAATGATTATCATTAGTATGGCTCTATCTTACCAGCAATGAAAAAGAATATCCAGAGGCTGACGGTACGAATTTTCCCGGCGGGAAATACGGGCCTATTGTGCCAACGGCACAATGAGCCATAGACAGAGCACACGTCCTGTGGTAGACTGAACGGAAAGGAGTGGTTCCCGTGAAATTGAGTATGTGGAATCTGGCCAACGCCCTGGCGGCCCTGGACCCGGAGGTGTCCATCCGCCCCGATTCCCCCATGGTTCTGCGCAGCGGGCGGCTGGCCTGGGCCACCAACTGCGTCCAGGTGCGGCAGGACGGTCCCGACTGCCTGTGCCTTTGGGAAAGCGATTCCATCCGCATCCGCGATATGGATGCCCTGGAGGGGGTGGAGCTGGTCCAGAGCGTCTTCGACGCCATGAACGATTGGTATGCCGACCTGCGGGAGGCGGCGGAGGCTCGGGACTATCAACGGCTGGTGGACCGCTGCCATGTGGTGCTCCATAGTCCGGTGCTGCTGTGTGATGAAAACGGCTGTGTGCTGGGCATCAGCGCTTGTTACGGCGCCGACGAGGTGGACGGGGAATGGCGCTATTTGAAAACCTATGGATACGCGTCCATGCGGGGCATTGAAAATGTCCAGACGGTGTTGGGGCCGGTGGCCGTTTCCAATGAGGTGGTCCGGCTGCCCCATCGCAGCTCCGGACGGTTCAGCGCCGGACTGACCACCCGAGTGTTCCGGGGCGGCCAACCCTTGGGCCGCTTGACGGTGCTGGAGCGGGAGCGGCATCTGAACCGGGGCGATGTGCAGATTGTCCAGCAGATTGCCGCCCTGCTGGCGGTGAACTTGCAGCCGGAGCAGACCGGCGGCAAAAGCGGCGGCGCGTACCTGGACCGGCTGATGGCGGGCCAGACGTTGGGAGAGACGGCCTGGGAGCACTTGTACCGCACCAGAGGATGGCTGCCGGAACACACCTACCGGCTTTGGGCGTTTGGCGGCGGCGGACAGGAGACGTCGCCCCTGCGGGAGACGCTGGGCCGCACAGTCCATCAGGCCATCTGTACGGCGGCAGAGGGACGGCTTTGGGTTTTGACCAATGAAACCCAGGGGGGCCGGACCCTGGCGGAGAAATTGGAGACGCTGGCCGGTGACAACGGGCTGCATCTAGCGTGCAGTCTGCCGGGCCATGGGGTGGCGGAGACGGTCCAGTGGGCGGAACAGGTCCGCTACGCCATGGGGCGTTCCGGAGCGGCGGTATTGGAGTCGTTTTCCGCCTGTGCCGTGGACTATCTCCTGTGGGGGACCAGAGATACGGCCCAGGTGTTGGCGGCCTGCCATCCCGACGCCCGCCGTCTGTGGCGGGAAAAACAGGACGGTGAACCCATGCTGTACGACACCTTACGGACGTATCTCGACCTGGAGCGGGGGGCCAATCGGACGGCGGCGGCTCTGTCCATTCATAAAAATACGCTCTTTTACCGGCTGCACAAGCTGGAGGAGATGCTGACCGCCGATTTGGAGGACCCGCTGACGCGGCTGCATTTGCAGCTGTCCTTTCGGATTTTGGAACAACAAAAAAATGACAGGCCGTGAGCCTGTCATTTTTTATGGAGCAGGGTACGGGAATCGAACCCGCTGCAAAATAGGCATCAAGCCTTGTAGTATCAGTGCTTTTCTGAATCTTGTGTGCAATCCGTGTGCAATAGTTTGTTGAAATGTGAATCAACGAGATCATCTACCTGTGACCGGGTTTCCACCATGGTGTGCTGATAGACGGTTTTGAGCATATTGTCCGTGGCGTGGCCCATGCGGTCCTGGGCGTACCGATTGGGCACACCGGCAGCCAACATAACCGAGGCATTAAGGTGTCGAAGATCATGGAAGCGGTAATGAGGTAGGCCCAGCTTCCCGCAAATTGTGGTAAACCGTTTGTACATGGCCTTGCCGGACAACTGCACCAGGTATTCATTGGTGCGCTCTGTACGGCCAATGACCTCCAGGATATAGGGCGGCAGCCGCAGCTTTCGGTCTCCGCTGTACGTCTTTGTAGTTTTGACCACCGGGCCATCGGCACCGTCCACCTTGGCCTGGCGGATGTGCAGGATATTGCCGTTGATGCAGTCCCAGGTGATGCCCCGGATTTCCGATTGCCGCAGGCCCATCCAGATGGCCAGCAACAGCGGCAACTCCATGTCTGTCCCGGCGGCTGCGGCCAAGATCGCCGCCACCTCTGCGTCGGTGGGAATAGCGATTTCATGCCGGATTTTCTGTGGCAGGGTGGTGCGTAGCGTCATGTCCGGATAATACTCCCGCAGGGCTGCGCTGAGCAGGCCGTGGGCGTTGCGGACGCTCTTAGGGGACAGCTTCTTGGCGTCATCGTTGACGGCCCGCTGGACGGCTTCCTGGGTCAAATCGCCCAGGCGGGTGTCCATGATGCCCTGGAGATTGTTCTGCGGTATCTTTCGATAGTTCTTAATGGTGGTGGGACTGAGTACACTGTCCTTGCTGTCAATGTACCGGTCGATTGCTTCGCGGACCGTCATGTCCTGGGGCTTGCTGCGAACCTTGACCACATCGGCCTTGATGGCCAGGGCCTTGGCGTGGGCCGTCCGGGGATCGTCCTCAATGATACTCAGCCGCTTGCCGTTAACGGTGATCTGGCAGCGCCACCGGCCAGAGGGCAGCTCCACGGGTGTTGGATTTTTTAACGACTTCGCCCAGCGGCGGTATTGGCTGTTGCTGGCCATGGCTGCCTCCTCTCTATGAGTTACCCGGTGTCCAAATTGGACACCGGGCTAACAATTAAACTATTTCAGCCTTGAGCTTACCAGAGATTCGCCCCCAGCTGAGTTGAATAACTGTATCACGGTTCATATCAAAATCTATAACAGTACGTCGAAAAGATGAGGTAAAGTCGACTACATGATGTCCTTCTTCCAACTCTACTGTTTCGCATTTACCATTGTCAACAGACAGACGAATA
>DVJJ01000019.1 GCA_018716875.1 Candidatus Avoscillospira avistercoris | reverse complement strand
ATGCTTGACGCAGTAAAAGAGCTTGTTTGATAAAAATATAATGTGCTTGTTTTTTTCGATATATGGTTGGGTTCTTACACCGTTTCAGTGTCGCGTCCGCTGGGATCGATGTACTCGTTGCCGTAGTGGCCGGTGGTTTCCTTGAGGTGGTATGCCTTGTTGGCATATTCGATGAATTCCGAATCGTACTGTTTCTCGTCGGGAATATAGGCCTTGCCCTTTTCACGCTTACGCAGATTGAAGTGCTTCATCTTGTCCCGCAGGAACGCTGCCTGGTTGCGCATTTCCTGGCTGGAGGCGTCCGATTCCTCGCTGATGGCGGCATTTCTGGTGGCTGCCTCGGTGATCTGGGACACCGAATTTGCAACCTGCTGGATGCTCTGCATCTGGTCCGTGGACAGGCCGGAAACCTTCTCGACAATCTCGACGATCTGTGCAATCTTCTTATGGATGCCTTCAAAGATGGCGGCGGATTCCGTTGCCAGATTGGAGCCATGCTCCGTCTGCTTAATGCTGTTTTCAATCAGCCGGTGGCTTTCCTGAGCGGCCTCCGCGCTCTTCATGGCCAGGGCGCGGACCTCGTCGGCAACCACGGCAAAGCCCTTACCGGCGGCGCCTGCACGGGCTGCCTCAATGGCGGCGTTCAGGGCCAGAATGTTGGTCTCAAAGGTGATATCATCGATGGCCTTCATGACGGAAGAAATCTTCTTGGAAGCGTCACGCATCTGAATGACCGAGTCATACAGCACCTTCATGTGCTCATCGCTGGTCTTCAGATCGGCCTCAATGGCCTTGGTGATTTCATAGGCGGACTGTGCTTGCTCGTCGTTGAAGTGGATCAGCTCGCTGACGTGCTTCATTTCGTCGGACAAGCTCTGGGCCGCAGCCGCCTGCACGGTGCTGCTCTCGGCCAGCATATGGCTGGCGGTGGCGATTTCATCGGCGCCGGCGGCCACAGAGTGGGCGGAGTCCACAATCTCATTAAACATGATGTCGTTGGACTGCACCAGACGGTACAGGCTTCTGCCCAGGCTGTCGCGGCGGGAACGGATCTTGACGAAGGCGGTCATATCGCCGTCGGCAATGCGCTGTACCACCGATACATTTTCCCGGATGTTGTCCGCCATAACGTGGAAGGCGGAAATCATCAGGCCCACTTCGTTGTCCGCGTTTTCCTTCTCCATCTGGGTGAGCTTGTCGCTGGCAATCTCCAGATCGACAGAGCCCATGGACAGGTCCTTGGACCAGTCGGCAATCATCATGACCGGAGCCGCAATCTGCTGGGCCAGTCTTCTGCCGTACCAATAGGAGAAAATGATAATGGCGATGATGGTGACCACGATGATCACAATAATTGTGGTCACCAGCGATTCAAAGTTATGGATATTGTCCGCAATCTTTGCAGAGTACATGCTGTCAATTTGATACAGTCCGTCGATCACATCGGCGGTTTTGGGGTCCAGTTCCGAGAAGAACCGTTCCACCGCCAGATCTGGGTCGGTGCCCCGCAGATTGAGCAGCTCCTCGGCCAGACTGTGAATTTCATCGTGGGTTTTGGTGATGCTCTGCGCCGCTGCGCCAATCTGACCGGACTCTCCCTTGGCCTGATAGTCGCTCAGCCATTGGCCGAAGGAACAGGTTTTGGAATTGAGGCTGCCCGTAAAGGCGGAGCCGGTTTCCAGACTGTTAATCAGATCAGAACGCCATTGATAATGGGCGGAGATAGTGTTGGAAATCTCTGCCCGGTCGGCATCGGTCGAAGTGGTATTTCCATAAAATTCAAACAGTACGCTCAGGCATATGATTGTAATCACACCCAGCAGGACGGACGGGAGAAGTACCTTAAAGTATCCATCCAGAATCCGCCTGCGAATGCTCTTTTTGACCGAAATACCCGACTGCGTTTTTTCCATGCTTTCCTCTCTCCTTTTGGAAAATCACTGTATTTTTACTCATTTTGCCAGGGTGTCCAACGAGAAGCTGCGCACACAGACTGCCCGGCCTGCCCGCGCTCGAAGGCGCAACGCGGACAACCCCTGTCTCCGGCCAGCTCCATGGGACAGATGTAATAACAATATTTGTATGCTAATTCTACCATATGCACATAGCGTTTGCAAGTCAACAAATGTATGTTTTCACAATAATATTGTATGAAATCCATCCAACGGATACCGATGCTGCGGCGGGTGGACAGATGGGTGCATTTTCCAATAAAATGGGCAGTCTAAAGGGGTGAATTTGGCTGAAAAAACGAAGTGCTGGGCCGGATGAGAGGGCAGTCAAACAGCAGCGGGAAAGCTGTCGACAGAAATCAAGTCCCGGAACGGGCCGGGGAAGGGCCGGCGACACAGCTGCCGGCCCGTTGGCGGCCCCTTCCGGGACGTTGTCCGCAGGACCATCCGCCGGCTTTGCCGGGGGACGAGGATTTGTCCGTTCAATCCTGGTGGAAGACCTCTTCCATGTCAGCCCACCATTCGGATTCGGTGTGGGAATCCACCGGCTGCTGGCAGGGCTTGCAGACGGCCCACCAGTCCTGGGTCACCGGGTCCGCCGCCATTTTTGCCATGTCGGCTTCGTAGTCATCGCCAATGTACTCAAAGTAGGAAAAGAGATAGTGGTCCCGCAGAAAGATGGAATAGTTGCGGATATTGCATTCGGTGATCATCTTGGCAACATCGGGCCAAACTGCCGCATGCAATTCTTTGTACTTTTCTTCCTGCTCCGGACGCACTTTGATTACCTGACCAACCCGCATCATAGTCAATCGCTCCTTTTTTCAATTTCATCAATTTTGGTGAAAGACAGGGAAACGGACCAAAAAATTATGAATTTTGAACAGGAGGCGTATGTCTTTATGAACAGCAAAGAACGGTTCCTTGCCACTGCGGAACGGGCAGCTGTTGACCGTCCTGCCGTCTGGATGAGTGCGCCAGTGGGGGCGGAGCTGGACGCCATGTGCCGTCTCTACGGCGCAAAGGACTGGCATGAATTGCAGGTCCTGGCCGGTGACGACGTCTATGCCTTCGACGTGCCCTATGATTCCGGCTACGCCACCAGCATTGCCGCGGCCTTTGACTGGTACATGAACGGCTCCAACGTGGACCCGGAGCACCGGACACTGACAGCCGACGGCTGTTTTAAGGACGCCGAGGAGCTGGAGGACCTGGACTTTTTCCCCTGGCCGGACCCCAGAGCGTACATCGACGTGGAGGAGGTCCGCCGCCGCATTGACGCGGCTCCCAAGGACCGTGCCACCCTGGCCCAGGTGTGGAGTGCCCACTTCCAGGACGCCTGCGCTGCCTTCGGCATGGAGACGGCGCTGATGAACATGATCTCCAACCCGGAAATCTACCGGGCCGTAGACGAAAAAATCGTGGAATTCTATCTGCGGGCCAACGAGGTCATCTACGAAGCCACCAAGGGCAAGCTGGACGCCATCATCATCGCCAACGATTTCGGCACCCAGCGGGGGCTGCTGCTGTCCCGGCAGATGATCCACGACTTTGTCATGCCCGGCGCGAAAAAAATCATCGATCAGGCCCACAGCTACGGCGTCAAAGTCATCTACCACTCCTGCGGCGCCGTCTTCGATGCCATTCCCGAACTGATCGAGGTGGGGGCCGATCTGGTCCATCCCATCCAGGCGGCCGCCGTCGGTATGGAGCCGGAGCGGCTCAAAGCTGCCTACGGTGACCAGGCGGCCTTCTGCGGCGGCGTGGATATTCAGCATTTGCTGCCCTGCGGCACGCCGGAGCAGGTACGGGAAAAGGTCCCCGAGCTGCGGGCGCTGTTCCCCACGGGTCTCGTCATCTCTCCCAGCCAGGGCGTCATTCTGGACGATGTGCCGCCGGAAAACGTCAAGGCCATGGTGGACGAAGCCATTCGTATGTAACCCATCACGATTTTACATCGATTTGAGAAAGGAAGTAATGTTTTATGACCCCCAGAGAGCGCGTTCTTGCCGTATTTAACCGTCAGATTCCCGACCGTGTCCCCGTGTGGTGCGGCGCTTCCCCCGAATTTATGGAGAAGGCCCGGAAGCACCTGGGCGTCAACGATGATGAAGCCGTCTAAGGGAAATCCGGCCGTGTTGGAGCGGCCGGATGACGGGGAACTTCCCATACGCCCGTGGACTTCTGACAAAATTTGCGGTATACTGTTGCCAATGCAGAAAGGAGTGCATAGAGATGTGTGGTGGTATCCTCGCCCAAAAGATTGCAGAAGCCCATGTAATTTACCGGAAAACACAGCGCTATGGAATTATATGGGAGGAATGCAGCAATGAAAGAGAACAAGTATGACAACGAACGCTTTTTTCAGAAATACAGTCAGATGATGCGCTCGCAAAAGGGGTTGCAGGGCGCGGGAGAATGGAGGGAGTTACAAAAGATTCTCCCGGATTTTTGCGAAAAGCGGGTACTGGATCTGGGGTGCGGCTATGGTTGGCACTGTAAATACGCCGCCGATCACCATGCCGCCTCGGTGCTGGGAACAGATCTCTCGGAAAAAATGATTCAGACAGCGCGGACCATCAACGCCGCCCCGTCCATCGAATACCGGCGCGTGGCCATGGAGGATTTGGACTTCCCGGAGCGCTCCTTTGACGTGGTGCTCAGTTCTTTGGCCTTGCACTATGTCGAAGCATTTACACCACTGGTGCAAAATATTTCCAAATGGCTTGTACCGGGCGGCAGCTTTGTCTTTTCCGTGGAGCACCCAGTGTTCACGTCCTACGGCACCCAGGATTGGTACTACGATGAAAACGGAGAAATTCTCCATTTTCCCGTGGACAATTATTATGATGAGGGACCCAGAGAAGCGATCTTTTTAGGGGAGACGGTCATTAAATATCACCGTACCGTCACAACGTATCTGAACACGCTGCTGCAAAATGGATTTGTGCTGCGTCATATCATAGAGCCCCAACCGCCGGAGGATATGCTGGAGTTGGAGGGGATGAAAGACGAACTGCGGCGGCCTATGATGCTGCTGGTTGCAGCGGTCAAACAAGAACAGTGAGTTTTCAACGACAACGGCCACGCCGCCCGGCGTGGCCGTTGTTTGTAAAGTCAGCGGCAGGGCTGTGAAACGGACAGGGTTTTCCATCCAGACGGTGTATGGTATACTGTTCTGGAACAAGCCATGAGGGGGGAGATATCTTGTTGGAAGAGCTTGCGGTCCTGCACCAGTCGGACAAAAGTACGGTTACGCTGGTAATGGATACAGAAACCAACCGGCACATGGTGGAAAAGCTGCTGACGGGGCAGCATCCATTGTACCAGCGGATTGAAACACTGCATCATCCATATTTGCCGCGGATCTATTTGGCAGACCAGGAGCCGGACCGGATGGTGGTTTTAGAGGAGTATATTGAAGGCGTCAATCTCCGGCGGGCTGCATTGTCGGAGCGGGCGCTGACCCGGGCCCTGCTGGAACTGTGCGACGTCCTGCAATATCTGCACAGTCAGGGGATTCTGCATCGGGATATGATAAATTCCTCCTAGGAAAGCGAAAATGTAACTTGTACGGTGCCTTCTCCCAGTTTTTCCTCCAAGTCTGTGGGAGCGTCAATGCGAGCCAGTCGGCTAAAATTCCAGGAGTTGGTGCCGTAATAGATGGTGATTTGATTGCCCTGGTAGAGAATCACGTCGCCGGGCTCTGTGGTAATTTGCTCATCGCTGCGGGTCAGCGTCGTGCCCAAAGGGCCGACCTTTTCAAAGCCGCCGTAATCCTCCATGGTCACGGTCACCGGACCCTGTGCCAGCAGTTCCCGGAACTCCTCGGCGGAGGGGTTATCGGCAAAGGTGGCCGTGAATTCGTAGTCGCCCACGGTGATTTTCAAGGCGGATTCCTCTTCGCTGGGTTCGGTTTCCGCGGCTGGACTGCTGGTATTGGAAGGTTCCGACGGCTCGGCTGTGCCGGTGTCGGCAGGCTCCTGCTCCTCAACAGATACCTGGGGCGGGAGCGTGACGGGGTCCGCTGGGGCTTCGCTGGCTGTCCCGCAGGCGGAAAGGCCCAGGGCGGCCAAAAGTACGCAAAACAGCTTTGTCATGGTCTCCCTCCTGTCAGCGGTTTAGTGTAAATACGTCTGGTAAAACTGGGTAATCCGGTCAAAGGGAATGATGTCTTTCCGGTCGTAGAGGTCCGTATGGGCCGCACCGGGAATCAGCAGCAGTTCCTTGTTCTCCGTATGGGGGTTGCCGTTTATCATGTAGGCGTAGGCGTCCCGGCTGAAGTAGCAGGAATGGGCCTTTTCCCCGTGAATCATCAGCACGGCGCTGCGGATTTCATTGCTGTACCGCAGAATGGGCATGTTGAGGAACGACAGGGCAGAGGTGACATTCCAGCCGTCATTGGAATTCAGGGAACGCTCGGTGTAACCCCGCTCCGTCTTGTAGTAGTCGTAATAATCCTTGACAAAGAACGGCGCGTCCTCGGGCAGCGGGTCCACCACGCCGCCCGCACGGGCGCAGCTGCCGGAGCGGTAGTCCGCCGTCCGCTGGGCGTTGAGGGCCTGTTTCGTTTCAAACCGGGCGTCGGCGCTGTCGGCGGCGTCAAAATACCCCTTGGCGTTGACCCGGGTCATATCGTACATGGTGGCGGTGACGGTGGCTTTGATGCGGGTGTCCATGGCGGCAGCGTTGAGGGCCATGCCGCCCCATCCGCAGATGCCCAGAATCCCGATTTTCTCCGGGTCCACAAAGTCCCGTGTAGACAGAAAATCCACCGCGGCACAGAAATCCTCCGTGTTGATGTCGGGGGAGGCCACGTTCCGGGCCTCGCCGCCGCTCTCCCCGATAAAGGAGGGGTCAAAGGCCAGGGCGGCAAAACCGCGGGAGGCCAATTCCTCAGCGTACAGTCCGGCGCACTGTTCTTTTACTGCGCCGAACGGTCCGGCTACTGCCACAGCGGGCAGCGTTCCGGTGCTGCCCTGGGGCAAATACAGGTCTCCGGCCAGCTCAATGCCGTACCGGTTGCGAAAGCGTACGTTTTCACGGGTGACGGTCTCCCACAGGGGAAACGAATATCCGTTGTATTTGGATTTCATCTGTGCAGTCCTCCTCAGACAGTTTTACCGGTTTCATAGGCCCGCTGCAACGCCGGGTGACCCTGAATCTCGCCTACGGCGGTGACGCCGCCGGCAAAGACCGTTCCGGCCAGCCGGGCTTTTTCAAAGCAGTCAATCCAGCCCTGGAGACCGGTTACCGCGCCGTCCACGGTGTGCTCGTCCGCTTCCGCTGCCGCAGCCAGAAGATAGATGTCCCGGAACTGATACGCGGCGGGGAACAGGGGATTGGCCCGGTCCAGCAGGGTTTTCATCTGGCCGCACATACCATAATAATAAATGGGTGTGGCAAAGGCGATGACGTCGGCGGTCAGCATCTTTTGGGTGATGGCATCGGCGTCGTCCCAGATGATGCAGCGCTGGGTGTTCTGGCAGGAGAGACACCCTTTGCAGAATCCAATGGTTTTATCGTACAGCGTGATTTTTTCCACTTGATTTCCGGCTTTTTGAGCGCCGCGAACAAAGGCGTCGGCCAATGCATCGGAGTTGCCGCCCTTCCGGGGACTGGTGGAAAGAACCAAAACCGTTTTACTCATAGCAGTTCCTCCTCGCTGATGGTGCGCATGGGTTTGGCGGGTACGCCGCCGACAATGGTGTTTTCCGGGACGTCCTTGGTGACCACGGCACCGGCGGCCACAATTGCTCCGTCTCCAATGGTGACGCCGGGCAGGACGATGGCCCCCGCGCCAATCCAGACTTTGCTGCCGATGTGAATGGGGGCGGGAATCATGTCGGCCCGCTTCCGGGGCGACAGGGCGTGATTGAGGGTAGCCAGCACCACATTGTGACCAATGAGGGTATCATCCCCGATGTAAATGCCGCCCTGGTCCTGAAATTTACAGCCCATGTTGATAAAAACCCGTTTTCCGATGTGAATGTTTTTGCCGCAGTCGGTGTAAAAGGGCGGGAACAGTCCGAAGGTTTCGTCCACCGGCTGTCCGATGAGCTGGGAGAACAGAGCCCGCAGCTCTTCCGGTTCATGGTACCGGCCATTGAGTTCCGCCGTAATGCGTAGAGCCTCCTGACTGGCGGTGTGCATGAACAGATGGGCTTCACTGCCGCCGGACACGGGCGCGCCGCTGTTCAGATGATTCAAAAATGCGTCTAGTTCCATCTTGCGCTCCTGTTCCAATGAATTTTTTTCAATCTGATTGTACCATTCCACTGAGAGAATAACAAATACCTATATAGAATATCTTATTATGCCTAAAAGTAATGGGTGAGAGCGGACACAGTTTTGGTTGGGAATGGTTGTTCCTGACAGGGAGTTTGTGGTAAAATACGAAAGGAATTTGCGGATGGAGATGGTCTCCATCCGACGGAGGCATGGAACAGAGGATGAAACGGGATTTGACCACCGGACCGGTGACGGCCACCATGGTGACCTTCGCCCTGCCCATGATTCTGGGCAATATTTTGCAGCAATGCTATAATCTGGCCGACACCTGGATGGTGGGCCACTACATCGGCGCCGACGCCCTGGGGGCTGTGGGCAGCGCCTATACGCTGATGACCTTTCTCACGTCGCTGCTCATCGGTATGTGTATGGGCGCGGGGGCGCTGTTTTCCATTCGGTACGGACGCCGGGAGCTGGAGGCCATGCGGGAGTATATGGCTGCTTCCTTTGTGCTGATTCTGGTTATGACGGCAGTGCTGACAGCGTTGGCCTACGCCTTTTTGACGCCCATTCTGCGGTTGATGCAGACGCCGCCGGAGGTCTTTGACGCCATGGGCGATTATATGCGCGTCATTCTGGCGGGACTGATTTTTGTCTATCTCTATAACTATTTTGCCTATGTGCTCCGGGCCACGGGAAATTCTGTGGTGCCCCTGGTGTTCTTGGGCATTAGTACCGTTCTGAATATCGGCTTGGATTATGTCTTTGTGGCGGTGCTGCATCGGGGTGTGGCTGGAGCCGCCGAGGCCACAGTCATCGCCCAGGCGGCGGCGGGG
>DVJJ01000018.1 GCA_018716875.1 Candidatus Avoscillospira avistercoris | reverse complement strand
ATCACCGATGGTCAGATATTCCTGGAGACCGAGTTGTTCCACGCCGGCGTTATGCCCGCCGTCAACCCCGGTATTTCCGTGTCCCGTGTCGGCGGCGACGCCCAGATCAAGGCCATGAAGCAGGTGGCCGGCTCCCTGAAGCTGCTGTACTCCCAGTACCGCGAGCTCCAGAGCTTCGCCCAGTTCGGCTCCGATCTGGACCAGGATACCAAGGACCGTCTGGCCCAGGGCGAACGCATCGTGGAGGTGCTGAAGCAGAAGAACGGCGAGCCGGTGGAGGTTGCCCATCAGGTGTGTATCTTCTACGCCGTTACCCACGGCTTCCTCAAGGACGTGGCCGTTGCCGATGTCCATGAGTTCGAGGTGGGTCTCTATGAGTATATGGACGCCAACGGCGCCGGTGTGCTCCAGGCCATCCGGGATACCGGCAAGCTGGCCCCCGAGACCGAGGAGGAGCTGAAAAAGGCTCTGACCACCTATACGCAGCAGTTTCTCAAGAGCAAGTAAGGAGGAGTGAGACATGGCCGGAGTATCCATGAAGGATATCAAGCTGCGGATTCGCAGCATGGAGAGCACCAAGCAGATCACCAAGGCCATGGAGATGGTGGCTTCCTCCAAGCTGCGCCGCGCGCAGGAACGGATGCTCACCAGCCGTCCTTACTTTGAAGCGCTCTACGAGACCGTCACCGGCATCGCCGCCGAAAACTGGGACTTCTCCTCGCCCTATGTCCAGGTGCGGGAGGAGGGCCCCATCTGTGAAATTGTCATCGCCGGTGACCGCGGTCTGGCCGGCGGTTACAACCACAACGTCATCAAGCTGGCCCAGGAGGATGTCAAGGGCAAAGATGCCGCCATCCTGCCCGTGGGCAAGAAGGCCCTGGAGTATTTCCGCAGCCACGGCCACACGGTGATTTCCGACGCCTATGCAGAGGCTGCCGGACTCACCAGCGGCGACTGCTTCTCCCTGGCCAAGGCCATCTGCGACGGCTACCGGACGGGCAAATATTCCGCCGTGCGGCTGGTGTATACCAGCTTCGTGTCGGTGCTGACCCAGACGCCCTATGTGCTGCCCCTGCTGCCCCTGCCGGCGCCGGAGAAGCACGAGAAGGCCCGGGAGCTGACCCTGTACGATCCCAGCAGCGAAAGCGTGTTCAACGCCATCGTGCCGGAGTATCTGGGCGGCCTGATTTACGGCGCCCTCTGCGAGTCCGTGGCCAGTGAGCTGGGCGCCCGCCGCACCGCCATGGACGCCGCCACCAAGAACGCGGAGGAAATGATCGACGATTTGAGCCTCAAGTACAACCGTGCCCGCCAGGGTGCCATCACCCAGGAGATTACGGAAATCGTCGCCGGCGCCGACGCGTAAGTTGGTCAAAACGTGTTTTGACTGACTCACGGCGAACATGCAACTTTCAAAAGCTGCATATTCCGTCGATTGAAATCCGTGCAGGGGACTTTTGTCCCCCGCACACACCCCCTGCTGCTCTGTCGCGGCAGCTTTGTGGGGACTTTGGCAGTCTGAGGTGCCGACGCCTAGCCTGTCACCGCAGAAACGCAAACAAAGGAGTTGACTTCATTGGCCAATCAGCATACCGGGACCGTGGCGCAGATCCTCGGCCCCGTTCTGGATATCCGCTTTGCGGATGGCCAGCTTCCCAATCTGCTCAACGCCATCGAGATCCGCCAGGGCGACAAAACCCTGGTCTGTGAAGTGGCCCAGCACATCGGCGACAACGTCGCCCGCTGCATCGCCATGGGTTCCACCGACGGCCTCCAGAGAGGCATCGACGCCGTAGACACCGGTTCCCCCATCACCGTCCCCGTGGGCGAGGGCTGCCTGGGCCGCGTCTTCAACCTGCTGGGCGAGCCCGTGGACAACAAGCCCGCCCCCAAGACCGAGGAGCGTTGGCCCATCCACCGCAGCGCCCCTTCCTATGAGGAGCAGAGCGGCGCCACAGAGATTTTCGAGACCGGCATCAAGGTCGTCGACCTGATCTGCCCCTACGCCAAGGGCGGCAAGATCGGCCTGTTCGGCGGCGCCGGCGTCGGCAAGACCGTTCTGATTATGGAGTTTATCCGCAATATTGCCAAGGAGCACGGCGGTCTGTCCGTCTTCGCCGGTGTCGGCGAGCGTACCCGTGAGGGCAACGACCTGTACGGCGAAATGACCGAGTCCGGCGTTCTGGAGAAGACCGCCCTGGTCTACGGCCAGATGAACGAGCCGCCTGGAGCCCGTATGCGCGTGGCTCTGTCCGGTCTGACCATGGCTGAGTACTTCCGTGATGTGCGCCATCAGGACGTGCTGCTGTTCATCGATAACATCTTCCGTTTCACCCAGGCCGGTTCCGAGGTGTCGGCGCTGCTGGGCCGTATGCCCTCCGCCGTCGGCTACCAGCCCACCCTGGCTACGGAAATGGGCGCCCTCCAGGAGCGTATCACCTCTACCAAGAAGGGCTCTATCACCTCCATCCAGGCCGTCTACGTCCCCGCTGACGACCTGACCGACCCCGCCCCTGCCACCACCTTTGCCCACCTGGATGCCACCACGGTTCTGGACCGTGCCATCGCCTCCCTGGGCATCTATCCCGCTGTGGACCCCCTGGCTTCCAGCAGCCGGATTCTGACGCCGGAAATCGTGGGTCAGGAGCATTACGATGTGGCCCGCGCTGTCCAGCGGATTTTGCAGCGCTACAAGGAGCTCCAGGACATCATCGCCATCATGGGTATGGATGAATTGTCCGAAGCCGATAAGCTGGCGGTTTCCCGCGCCAGAAAGGTGCAGCGCTTCCTGTCGCAGCCCTTCTCCGTGGCCGAGCAGTTCACCGGTTATCAGGGCAAGTATGTGCCCCTCAACGAGACCATCCGCGGCTTCAAGGAGATCATCGAGGGCCGCCACGACGATATTCCGGAATCGGCCTTCCTGTTTGCCGGCTCCATCGACGAAGTGGTCGCCAAGGCGAAAAAGGGTGAATAAGTATGAACGCCTACCATCTGCAAATCGTCACGCCGGACGGTCTGCGCTTTGACGGAGAGGCCCAAAGTTTGCTGGTGCGTACCACCACCGGTGATGTGGGCATCCGTGCCCGCCACGCCAACTATGTGGCGCCGTTGGGCATGGGCGTTGCCCGCGTGACCATCGACGGTCAGGAGCGCCGCGGCGCTTGTGTCGGCGGTATGGTATCGGTGCTCAAAGGCGAGGTGCGGCTGTTGGCCACCAGCTTTGAGTGGGCCGAGGATATCGATGTGGAACGGGCCAAGGCCGCCGAGGCCGGCGCCCGTGCCATTCTGGACCATCCCGACCAGCATGACGCCGAGACGCTGGAACTGGCCGAAGGCCGTCTGCGCCGGGCGTTGATCCGCCAGAGCGCGGCGGAAAAGCCCCAATAAGGTTTGACAAAGGAGTGCTGCACCCGCGGCACTCCTTTTGTGCCGTTTCCGGCACCACCGTCCTGCATCCTCAAAAGGGAGAATCGATGTGATTTGTAGGGATGGGGTGATGGTTGCGCATTGGTACAGTGCACGACGGAACTCGGTACCGCAAAAAAGGCCGCCGTCCGCCACCCGCGATGGGGTGGGGACGGCGGCCTTACGGCTTTGCCGTGGGGATTGCGCCATCTGCGGATGGCGCTTTGGACGACTGGGGATTTCGCCCGCTGCGGCGGGCGGGTGTTTCGCTGGCTGCGGCCAGCGGGTATTTCGCCCCGTGCGCGGGGCGACCGGGGGCGCTGCCCCCTGGACCCCTGCGATTTTTTGAAAAAAATCGAGTAAAACTTTTTGCTTGGGTGCGGTGGTTACAGGTAGGGCCACAAATCCCGCTGGAGCCGCTGTTCAGCGGCGATCAAATCCGTCGCCACGGTTCGGGCTTCCTGGGCCGCCTGGGGGTATCGATTACAATACTTATGCAGGGACTTGATGCCCATACTGCATCCGTCGGCCAACAAATCCGCCACCGACTGATCCCCTGGCTGCAACGTCAGTTTCACAGTGGTTTTGAGACTGCTCATACCCTTTGTTACAGCACTGGGCGCTTTGGGCCGCCCATCAAACCGATGGAGCAGGTCATGGGTCTGCCGCCACAAAATCTGATGGTCCTCCTTGCACCGATGCAGCTGGCGGCGCAGCTGGGGACTCTCCACCGACGGCAGTACCTCGTCAATGGCGTGCAGCGCCATCTGAATGCCGGAATCGCATTCGCCCAACAGTTTGCGGGTATCGTCCTGAATCATGGTAAGTACCTCCTGTGTCTGTTTGGGATAAGGATGCACCGTTTTGCCGCAAACTATAAGGGGAACAGACGATTAACCGAAGATCTTTTTGACCTGCTGGGCAAACCGCTGGCCAAACGTCTTCATCAGGGCTGCGCCCTCGGTCTCTTGGTCCCGCAGGCACACAGGGCCCAAATGGATGAAGGGCTGACCGTAGGCGCCGCCGCCGGAATAGACCATGGCGCCCTGGACCATCAGATGGGTCAGGATATGTTCCACGGCCACCACCGGGCCGCCCACGGCAAAATTGGCCGTGGCAAACGCGCCGCACAGCTTGCCCGCCACCTTGCAGGGGCAGACGTCCAACCACTGTTTCACCTGCCAGGCTTCCCCGGCGTAATAGTCCGGTGTGCCCACCAAAACGCCGTCGGCGCTGTTGACAAACTCCACGGCCTCAGTGTTTTCCTTGGTCACATCGGTGATGGACAGGCAGCGGACTTCACAGCCGGGCTCCTGCTCCAGAATGCCGGCGGCAATGGCTTCGGCCATGGACTTGGTACGGCCCGTGGCGGAGAAATAACAAATGGCGATTTTCATGGTATGGTGCTCCTTTGCTTTGAGATGGCTCCATTATACCACCCACGTTGTCAAAAGCAACCATAGGCCACGCCCGGCTCCAACGTGCCGTTGTGCACCAGGGCCAGCTCCGACACGGTACAGAATTGATATCCCTGGGCTTCCAGCTGGTCAATGGCCAGCAGCACCCCCTGCACCGAACTGTCGTGGAGATCATGGAGCAGCACAATGCTGCCGTCTTCCACCGCTTCCACAATCCGCTGTGCAACCGTCTGCGGATTGTCACAGCACCAGTCCATGGTATCCACATTCCAAAGGATAATGGGCAGACCCAGTTCCGCCGCGGTCTCCCGTACCGTATCGCTGAGCAGGCCCCCCGGCGGCCGCAGCACCGTGGGCCGCTGCCCCGTCAGGGCCGCGATTCGCTCCGATGTCGTTGTGATTTCTTCCACAACCTTGTCCCGCGGCAGGTCGTTGAGGTAACAGTGGGAGTAGCCATGAACCCCCAGCTCATGGCCGTTTTCCGCAATTTGTTCCACAAGCTGTGGAGCGTTTTCCATGCGGTAGCCGCAGAGAAAGAAGGTAGCCGACACGTATCGGTCCGCCAACCCTTCCAACAGCCGCTCCGTGACGCCGGGCGTGGGCCCGTCGTCAAAGGTCAGCGCCACAAATTTTTCCGGCCCCTTCTGGGCCTGGACCGGTGACAGCAGCACACATACCGCCGTCATCGCCCACAGCCACCAGCTGCGTTTCATACCATCGCCCCCCTGTGGGCATAGTATGTGCCGAAAGAACATTTGACGGCCATAGAAATTTGCAGTAAAATAAGATGGATTATGGAAAGGGGGGAAGAACATGGTACGTACCTTGTGTCCCGTCTGCGGACAACCGCTGACGATGGAAAAACCGGCCTGGCACTGTGACGCCGGTCACAGCTTCGATGTGGCAAGACAGGGTTATGTAAACTTGCTGACCGTGGACCGGAAGCACTCCAAACAGCCGGGCGATTCCACAGCCCAGGTGGAGGCCCGCCGGGCTTTTCTCAGCGCGGGCTATTACGCGCCCATGGCGGCGCAGCTGGCGGAGATTGTGGCAGGGGAGCGGCCCCGGACCATCCTCGACGCCGGATGCGGCGAGGGATACTATTTGACGGAATTGGGCAAAGCATTGCCGGAGACGGAGCGGTGGGGCATCGATATTTCCCGGGAAGCCGTCCGCCGGGCGGCGGGCCGGGATAAGCAGGCCCATTGGCTCACGGCCACGGCGGCCCATCTGCCCTTTGCAGACGGCAGCTTTGACTGTGTTCTCTCCCTGTTTGCCCTGACGGCGGCGGAGGAATTTCACCGCGTGCTGCGGCCCGGCGGCCTGTTTTTGCAGGTGGTGGCGGGGCCGGACCATCTGCGGGGCCTGCGGAATATCATCTATGACACGGTGGCGGAACGGGAAAAAGAGCGGTCCCGCCCCTTGCCGGGCTTTGTGCTGGAACGGTCGGAAACGGTGGAATTTTCCTTTACTCTGACGGAAAACAGCCGGGTTTTGGAATTGTTGGCTATGACGCCCCATTTTATGCGGATTTCCAAGGCCGGGGCCGACCGGGCCAGGGCGGCGGAAGGATTGACCGATACCTTCCAGGCGGTGTGCAACCACTACCGCGCCATTTGAAAACAAGAAGGAGAAACGTATGCTGGATAAGCTGAAGCTGGTGGAAGAAAAGTACATGGAGATGGAGGAACGATCTGCCCAGCCGGACTTCTACAGCGATCCCAAGGCGGCGGCCAAGCTGCTGAAGGAGCAGAAGGATTTGGAGCCGGTGGTGGAAGCCTACCGGGCCTACCGCAAAACCCAACAGGAGCTCCACGATTTGCGGGAGCTGCTGGACGGCTCTCTGGAGCCGGATATGCGGGAGCTGTGCCAGGAGGAGTTCGCCCAGGCCAAAAAGGATTTGGAAACGCTGGAACAGCAGTTGAAAATTCTGCTGCTGCCCCGCGACCCCAACGATGATAAAAACGTGATTCTCGAAATCCGCGGCGGCGTAGGCGGCGAGGAGAGCGCCCTGTTTGCCCACTCCCTGTTCCGGATGTATCAGATGTACGCCGCGTCCAAGGGCTGGACCATGGAGATTCTCAACTACAACGAGACGGAGCTGGGCGGCGTCAAGGAGGCCGACTGCATCATCAACGGCAGCGGTGCCTACTCCCGTTTGAAATTTGAAAGCGGCGTCCATCGGGTCCAGCGGGTGCCGGAGACCGAGTCCGGCGGCCGCGTCCACACCTCCACGGCCACCGTGGCCGTGTTGCCGGAGATGGAAGAGGTGGACGTGGAAATCCGTCCCGAGGATATTGAAATGCAGGTGTTTCGGTCCTCCGGCGCCGGTGGTCAGCACATCAACAAGACATCCTCGGCGGTCCGCCTGATTCATAAGCCTTCGGGCATTGTGGTGGCCTGCCAGGAGGAGCGCAGCCAGGTCCAGAACCGGGAAAAGTGCATGAAAATGCTGGCGTCCAAGCTGTATGAAATTGAGCAGACCCGCATTGAGACCGAGCATTCGGACCAGCGCCGCTCCCAGGTGGGTACGGGTATGCGCAACGAGCGTATCCGCACCTATAACTTCCCCCAGGGCCGGGTGACGGACCACCGCATCGGCCTGACCCTCTATAAGATCGACGCCTTTATGGACGGCGATCTCGATGAACTAATCGACGCGCTGGTGACGGCGGATCAGGCCGAAAAGCTCCAGCGCAGCGAGAAAGCGTGAGACCATGGAAACACTGTTTTTATCGGCCCAGGACCCCCAGACGGCAGAGAAAGCCGCAGAGATTCTCAAACACGGCGGCCTGGTGGCCTTGCCTACAGAGACGGTTTACGGGTTGGGAGCCAATGGTCTGGACGGTGATGCCGTCTTGAAAATCTTTGAGGCCAAGGGCCGTCCCCAGGATAACCCATTGATTCTCCATGTGGCCCAACCGGAGGATATCCGGGAGATTTGCGACCCCATTCCCGAAACCGCCTGGCGTTTGGCGGAACGGTTCTGGCCGGGTCCCCTGACCATGGTGCTGCCCTGCCGCCCGTCGGTGCCCAGACGTACCACAGCGGGACTGGACACGGTGGCGGTCCGCTGCCCGCGCACACCCATTACACGGGAGATTATCCGGTTGTCCGGTGTACCCATTGCTGCCCCGTCGGCCAACCGGTCCGGTAAGCCCAGCACTACCACGGCGGAGCATGTGCGCCACGATATGGAGGGCCGCATTGACGCCATTGTGGACGGCGGCCCCTGCGACGTGGGCGTGGAATCCACCATTGTTGATTTGACCGGCCCTGTGGCCCGGCTTCTGCGGCCTGGCGGCGTTACGCCGGAGCAACTGCGGGACGTGGTGGGGGAACTGATTGTCGATAAAGCCGTCACCTCTCAAATCGACAAAGATGCCGTGGTGCGGGCCCCCGGTATGAAATATAAGCACTACGCCCCCCAAGGTGAAGTGAAAATCATTGCCGGGCCCAGAGAAAAGGCTGCGGCCTACATCCGCCGCCAGTTTCAGGACGGCGACGCCGTTTTGTGCTTTGAAGAGGAGCTGCCCCTCTACGAGGGCTGCAACCCCACGGCCTACGGTAAGGAATCCGATACGGCCACTCTGGCCCATGGCCTCTTTGCGGCCCTGCGGGATTTGGACCGGGCCGATATCCGGGTGATTTTCGCCCGCTGCCCCGAGGGCGGCGGCGTAGCCTATGCGGTCCAGAACCGGCTGCGGAAGGCCGCCGGGTTCCAGATTGTCACGGAGGACCAGCTATGAAGGTGCTGGGTATCACCGGCGGCACCGGCTGCGGCAAAACGACGCTGCTGCATCAGGTGGAAGCCATGGGTGGCTGTGTCATCGATTGCGATGAAGTTTACCACCGGCTGCTGGAGACGGATAATGAATTATTGACCGCCATCGACCACGCCTTTCCCGGCGTGGTACAGGACGGCGTATTGCAGCGCAGAAAACTGGGCAAAGTGGTATTTGGAGACGAAGCTGCGTTGCAGCGGCTCAATGCCCTGGTCCATCCCTTTATCATCCGGGCCGTGGAGCAGCGGTTGAAACAGGCCCAGCAGGACGGCCGCCCGTTGGCGGCCATTGACGCCGTGGGACTGGTGGAAAGCGGCCTGGGCCAGCTGTGCGACGGTACCGTGGCTGTAACAGCCCCGGCAGAAGACCGGGTGCGGCGGCTTATGGCTCGGGAGGGCATCGACGAGGACTATGCCCGGCTGCGCATTGCCGCCCAAAAATCCGATTTGGAATTTGCTGCCCAATGTACGTGGCAGATTCACAATAATTACGCCACTGCCGCGGACTTTGCAACGGTCTGCGGCCGGTGGCTGCACCAATGGTTAGGAGGAACAACTATGTCTGAAATGGACTGGAAAGCTGTCCGCGAGACGCTGCTGCACAACCCCAAGCAGGCCCGTCTCGACGACAAGGACAAAGAGGAACTGAACGTTTACTGCAAGGACTACATGCAATTTATGGACCGGGCCAAGACGGAGCGGGAAGCCGTGGAAGTGGCTGTGGAGGCCGCCCGTGCCGCCGGTTTTGTGGAGTTCAACCCGGAGATGCAGCTGCGCCCCGGTGATAAGGTCTACTGCGTCAACCGCAAAAAGGCTGTATCCTTTGTGGTTATCGGCAAGAAGCCCCTGGACAAGGGTACCCGCATGGTCATCGCCCATACGGATTCCCCCCGTCTGGACTTGAAGCCCGTGCCCCTGTATGAGGAGGGCGAAATCGCCTACTTCAAGACCCACTACTATGGCGGCATCAAGAAGTACCAGTGGCCCACGGTGCCCCTGGCCCTCCACGGCATCCTGGCCCTTACCGACGGCAGCGTGTTGAAGGTCAACATCGGCGAGGACGACAACGACCCCGTGTTCTGCGTGTCTGATCTGCTGGTCCACCTGTCCAGCGAGCAGATGAAAAAGACCCTCAGCGAGGGCATCACCGGCGAGCAGCTCAACGTGATTCTGGGCACCCGTCCCCTGGACGATGACGACGGCGACAGCAACCGTATCAAGCTGGCAATTATGATGCTGCTCCATGACAAGTACGGCATCACTGAGGAAGATTTCCTGTCTGCGGAGCTGACCATGGTCCCGGCCCTCAAGGCCAGAGAGGTGGGTCTGGACCGGAGCCTGATTGGCGCCTACGGTCACGACGACCGGGTGTGTGCCTATGCCGGTTTCTACCCCATGCTGCATATGCAGGAGACCCCCGAGCATACGTCCATCTGCATTTTCGCGGACAAGGAGGAAATTGGTTCCGAGGGCGTGACCGGCATTCAGTCTCAGGACTTTGAAACCATGATGGAAGACCTGTGTGCCTGCCAGAAGGTCAGCGTCCGCCGCTGCCTGGCTAACTCCATCTGCTTCTCCGCCGATGTGACGGCTGCCTACGATCCCAGCTTCTCCGAGGTCTTCGACCGCCGCAATTCCGCCATGCTGAACCATGGCATTGCCCTGTGCAAGTACACCGGCTCCCGCGGCAAGTCCGGCGCGTCCGACGCTGCTGGTGAGGTCATGGCCCGGTTCCGCCGTGCGTTCCAGCGGGGCGGCGTGGCCTGGCAGGTCTGCGAGATGGGCAAGGTGGACGCCGGCGGCGGCGGCACCGTGGCTAAGTATATGGCTGCCCGGAATATCGATACCCTGGACGCTGGTGTGCCGGTGCTGTCCATGCACGCTCCTTGGGAATTGGTGTCAAAGGTGGATTGCTTTATGACCATGAAGGCTTGCCGCGTGTTCTATAACATGGATTGAGCCTTTGCAACAAAAAGAACCAACCGCTTCGGCGGTTGGTTCTTTTTGTTAGCGGTGCTTTTTGCGGCGGTCATTGGCCGGATTCCGGCTGGGCCGTTTGGCCTTGGGCGGGCCCACCCGTCCGTCCCGCTTGGCTTTGGGCGGCTGCTTGCCCGTTGTGCTCTGCTTCGGCTTCCGGGCCGCTGCTTCACCGGCACGGGGCCGGATGAGACAATGCTTATCAAACCCAATCAGGTCCGTCCGGCCCGCCTTGGTCAACGCCTCATGGACCAGCGCGTAATTTTTCGGGTTCCGGTACTGAATCAATGCCCGCTGCATGGCCTTTTCATGGGGATTGGTGGGGACATACACCGGCTCCATGGTCCGGGGGTCCAACCCCGTATAATACATGACCGTGGACAGGGTAGAGGGGGTGGGGTAGAAGTCCTGGACCTGCTCCGGCATATACCCCAGGTCCCGCAGATATTCCGCCAGCGTTACGGCCTCTTTCAGCGTGGAGCCGGGATGGGAGGACATGAGATAGGGGACCACATACTGTTTCAGCCCATACTGCTCATTGAGTCGCTTGTATTTCTCCAAAAACTGGTCATATACAGCCCGGCGGGGCTTGCCCATCTTATCCAAAACCGCGTCGGCCACATGCTCCGGGGCTACTTTCAACTGACCGGAAACGTGGTAGCGGACCAGCTCCTTAAAAAACACATCGCTTTCATCGGCCAGCATATAGTCAAAGCGGATACCGGAGCGGATGAAGACCTTTTTCACATTGGGCAGGTTCCGCAGCTCCCGCAGAAGCTTCAAATAATCCCGGTGGTCGGCAATGAGATTTTTGCAGGGCTTGGGGAACAGACATTGTTTTGTGGGACAGACGCCGGATTTCAGCTGTTTTTTACAGGCGGGCTGCCGGAAATTGGCCGTAGGGCCGCCCACATCGTGAATATAGCCTTTGAAATCCGGTTCCCAGGTCATCTGACGGGCTTCGGCCAGAATGGACTCGTGGCTTCTGGTCTGAATGATTCTGCCCTGATGGAACGTCAGGGCACAAAAGCTGCATCCACCGAAGCAGCCCCGGCAGGACACCAGACTGAACCGTACTTCCTCAATGGCGGGCACACCACCGGCCTTTTCATAGGAGGGGTGATAAGTGCGCATATAGGGCAGACCGTAGACCCGGTCCATCTCCCGTTGGGAAAGGGGCTTTTGGGGCGGATTCTGCACCACAAATTCTTTCGGACCATAGGGCTCAATCAACGCCTTGCCGGAAAAGGGGTCCGTGTTGCAATACTGGGTATAGAAACTCTCGGCATACTTCCGCTTGTTTTTGCAAAGCTCCTCATAAGAGGGCAGGACCTTGTGGGGCACCGGCACCGTGGGCTCTGTGGAACGGTACACAGTGCCGTCCACAAAGGTGATATCCCGGGGCTGGAGACCGCTGTTGAGGGCTTCCGCCACCTCTACAATGGACCGCTCGCCCATGCCGTACAGCAGCAAATCCGCCTGGGAATCCAGCAAAATGGAGCGTTTCAGCTTGTCGGACCAGTAATCGTAATGGGCCAGACGGCGCAGACTGGCTTCGATGCCGCCGATGATAATGGGAATGTCGTGATAGACTCGGCGAATCAGATTGCAATAAACCACCGTGGCATAGTCAGGCCGTTTGCCCATGACGCCGCCGGGGGTGAAGGCGTCGGTTTTGCGGCGCTTCTTGGAGACGGCGTAGTGGTTGACCATGGAATCCATATTGCCGCCGGTGACGAGGAACCCCAGGCGGGGACGGCCCAGGGCCGTAATGGACTGGGGATTCTTCCAGTCGGGTTGGGACAGAATGCCGACTTTGTAACCGTTGGCCTCCAGAACCCGGCTGATGATGGCATGGCCGAAGGACGGATGATCCACATAGGCGTCACCGATGATATAGACAAAATCGCATTGCTCCCAGCCGCGGGCCTTCATATCGGCCTTGGAAATGGGCAAAAATTCACGCATGATGATTCCTCCTGTATTCGTACCTCCCAGTATAGCAAAGAAATGGAGAGAATAAAAGAGGGAAGTGGCGGAAAAACCGAAAAGAGAAAGCTTTTACTCAATTTTTTCTCGAAAAAATTGCGGGGTCCAGGGGCAGCGCCCCGGTCGCCCGCCGCAGCGGGCGAAATACCCGCGCCGCGCACGGCGCGAAATCCCCAAGCGTTTCAAAGCGTCATCCGCAGATGGCGCAATTCCTGCGGCAATGCCGCAAAAGCACCGGCTCCGCCCTATAGGGGGCGGCAGCCGGTGCTTTTTTAGAGGGTATCCGATTTTCATTCGTGGCAGGAGCCGTGGCCGCACTGGTGGCCTTCGCCGTGGTGATGACCACACTGATGACCCTCACCGTGATGATTGCAGGTGATGTCGGGCTGATACTGGAGGGTTCCGGCCAGCAGGGCTTCCACCGCCGCGTCGGCGTCGCCGGTGACACCGCCGTACAGCTTGATGCCTGCTTCGGCCAGGGCCATTTGTGCGCCGCCGCCGATGCCGCCGCAGATGAGGGTATCCACCTGATAGCCGCTCAGGAAGCCCGCCAAAGCGCCATGGCCGCTGCCGTTGGTGTCCACCACCTGGGCGTCGGTAACCTTGCCGCCCTCTACGGTGTAGACCTTGAACTGCTTGCTGTGACCGAAATGCTGATAGATCTGACCGTTTTCATAGGTGACTGCGATTTTCATATGGGACGTCTCCTTGTCATTTAATTTGGCAACCTGTGCCGGAACGGGGCAGCCGGTACAGCCAGCACCGCCGCAGACCCGATAGCTGCCGCCCTCAATGCGCAGCTCCAGCCCATCCACAACGCAGCGGGCCAGCTTTTCCCGAGCGCTGTTGTAGATGCTCTGGGCCGTGGTGCGGGCCACGTTCATGCGGGCGGCGCAGTCCTCCTGGCTCAGACCCTCCAGATCAATCTGGCGAATGGCCTCCAGCTCCTCCACGGTCATGATTGCCACACCGTAGGGGCCGTCGTCCAGGGGACCAAAGCGGCACGTCCCCGGCAGACGGCAGATGCGGCGGTCCTTCTTTGGTCTGGCCATTGGCTGCCTCCATTTCTGGCATATGCCGTTTATTTACCCCTATTATACTGCGCCCATGTAAAAAGTCAAGGCGAAAGGGAGGACAAATTTTTTTACATTGCGCTGGTTCTGTCATTTTACAAATGTGCAGATTCCTTAAATTCCGACAGGGAAAATTGGAGGATATCCATAAAAAATATTGGCTGTGACGGGATTTTACAAAATATTCGCAGGATTTGGATTTAACATAGATTTGATTTTACACTTCTTTCGTATTTTACAAAGGATTTGTATCATCATATCTGTAAGTTCCCTCGCCAAGCGCGAGAACACCGCAAAACAAAAGGAGATATGTCACAATGAAAAAGTTCGTCTGCCTGGCTCTGTCCCTGATGACGGTCCTGGCCATGTTCACCGGCTGCGGCTCCAAGACCGAGACCCCCGCCGAAGACACCGCTGCCAACAACGAGAACAACGCCGCCGCCACGGAGAATACCCCCGCTGAGGACACCGCTGCCGAGGAGACCAACGGCACGACCGAGGCGCTGTCCGGCACCGTTAACACCGACGGCTCCACCTCCATGAATGAGATGATGCTCATTATGATGGAAGTGTTTGAAGAGATGAACCCCGACGTCACCGTCAACTACTCCGGCACCGGTTCCGGCGCAGGCATTGAGGCGGTGCTCAATGAGACTGTGGACATCGGTCTGGCTTCCCGTGCCCTGAAGGACGAGGAAAAGGCCAACGGCGCAGTGGAGCACATTGTGGCTCTGGACGGCGTGGCCGTGGTGGTCAACCCCGACAACTCTGTCACCGACCTGACGGTGGACCAGATCGCTCAGATCTACAAGGGCGAGGTCACCAACTGGAGCGAGCTGGGCGGCGCTGATCAGGAGATTGCCGTTCTGGGCCGTGAGGATGGCTCCGGTACCCGCAGCGCCTTCGAGGAAATCGTGGGCGTGGATGGCGAGTGCAAGTACACCAACGAGTACTCCTCCACCGGCGACGTCATCGGTCAGGTGGCTTCCAACCCCGGCGCCATCGGCTACGCCTCCCTGTCCGCTGTCGATGAGACCGTGGCCGCTGTGAAGGTGGACGGTGTGGCTCCCTCCGAGGAGACCGTCAAGGACGGCAGCTACACCTTGCAGCGTCCCTTCGTCATGGTTACCAAGGACGGTGTGGAGCTGAGCGCCGCCGCCCAGGGCTTCCTGGACTTCGTCATGAGCGACGAGGCTGCCCAGTATATCACCATGGCCGGTGTGGTTGCTCCCTGACGCAAGCATCATACGGTTCCAAGCAGGTGCGGCCGGCCTACCGGCCGTGCCTGTTCGCCGCGATTCCAACAAACCGACAAACCGAAAGGCTGAACAAAACGTATGAAAGACGCCATGACCTCTCCGAATCCCCAGCCGGAGCAGACGGCGGCCCGCTCCTTCCGCGCCGCCATCAAGCCCGCTGAGCGGATCATGCAGATCCTCTTTTTGATTTGCGGCCTGGTGGCCGTAGGCTTTGTGCTGATCATCAGCATTTACCTCATTGTTTCCGGCATTCCCGCCATCCGGGAAGTGGGCCTGTTCAACTTCCTCTTTGGTACTACCTGGTCGGCCCAGAACGATCAATATGGTATCCTGGGCTTTATCCTGACCTCCATCTACGGTACCGCCGGGGCCATCGTCATCGGCGTGCCCATCGGCTTCTTTACCGCCGTCTATCTTTCCAAGGTGGCGCCCCCCAAGGTGGCCGCCGTCATCCGTACCACGGTCAATTTGCTGGCCGGTATCCCTTCTGTCGTCTACGGCCTGGTGGGTATGTTTGTCTTGGTGCCGTGGATTCGGGAAACCTTCAATCTGCCCGCCGGTGACAGCCTGTTTGCCGCCATCATCGTGCTGGCAATTATGATTCTGCCTTCCATCATCTCTGTGTCGGAAACGGCCCTCAACGCCGTGCCCCAGGACTATGAGGCCGCCTCCCTGGCCCTGGGCGCGACGGAGCTGGAAACGTATTTCCGCGTCAGCGTCCCCGCAGCCAAAAGCGGCATTGCCGCCGCTGTGGTGCTCGGCATCGGCCGCGCCATCGGTGAGGCCATGGCTATCATCATGGTGGCCGGCAACGTGGCCAATATGCCGTCGCTGTTTTCCAGTGTCCGCTTCCTGACCACCGGCATCGCCATCGAGATGAATTACGCTTCCGTGGGAAGCCTTCAGAGAAACGCCCTGTACTCCATCGGTCTGGTGCTGTTCCTCTTCATCATGCTCATCAATGTGCTGCTCAACACCCTGCTCAAGCGGGACAAGGAGGGTTAAGCTGTTATGAATAAACTGTCGCCCTCCCGCCGGGCCTATGAAATTGTGGTCCGGACCATGCTCTATCTCTGCGCCGCCCTGACCTGCCTGCTGCTGGTTTTTCTCATCGGCTACATCCTCTATCAGGGCATACCCGGCATCAACTGGGAATTTTTGTCCACGGAACGCAGCATCCTCCGGGGTACCATGGGCATTTTCCCGTCCATCTGCAATACGCTGTATGTCATCATCGCGTCTCTGATCATCGCCCTGCCTTTGGGCGTGGGCGCTGCTATCTATCTGACCGAATACGCCCGGAACCGCCGTCTGGTGGAGATCATCGAGTTTGCCACCGAGACACTGGCCGGTATTCCTTCCATCATCTACGCCATGGTAGGCTCCATGGTGTTCTGCATCTCCCTGAACATGGGCAAAACCCTGCTGGCCGGTTCTCTGACCCTGGTCATTATGGTACTGCCCACCATCATCCGGACCACCCAAGAAAGTCTCAAGACTGTGCCCCAGTCCTACCGGGAAGGTTCTCTCGGTTTGGGCAGCGGCAAATGGCATATGATCCGCACGGTGGTGCTACCCAGCTCCATCGATGGCATTGTGACCGGCTGCATTCTGGCTGTGGGTCGTATCGTGGGCGAAAGCGCCGTGCTTATGTACACCGTCAGTATGGCCGTGGGTATGCAGGACTTCTCCACCATCTCCGGTATTATGAAGAGTTCCGGCGCCACCCTGACCGTGGCCCTGTACGTCTACGCCAAGGAAGAGGCTGAGTTTGCTGTGGCCTTCTCCATCGCCACCGTCCTGCTGGTGCTGACGGTGCTCATCAACTTCGCCGCCTCCCTGGCCGGTAAGAAGCTCAAGCCCGAAAATAAATAAAGGAGTATCGTCATGGCTGACACGACCATTTTACGTTCGGAAAACCTGGACTTGTTCTACGGTGACCATCAGGCCTTGAAGGGCATCACCATGTCCATTCCCGAAAAGAAAATCACCGCCCTCATCGGCCCCTCCGGCTGCGGCAAATCCACCTTTATGAAGACCATCAACCGCATGAATGACCTGGTGCCCGGCGTCACCATCAAGGGACAACTCCTGTACCGGGAACAGAACATCTACGGCAGCGACGTGGATGTGACCTGGCTGCGCAAGCGCATCGGCATGGTGTTCCAGAAGCCCAATCCCTTTCCCATGTCCATCTATGACAACGTGGCCTATGGTCCCCGGACCCATGGCGTCCGCAGCAAGGCCAAGCTGGACGACATTGTGGAGCGCTCCCTCCGGGCCGCCGCCATCTGGGACGAGGTCAAGGACCGGCTGAAAAAGTCGGCCCTGGGCATGTCCGGCGGCCAGCAGCAACGTCTGTGCATTGCACGGGCCTTGGCCGTAGAGCCGGACGTCCTGCTGATGGACGAGGCCACCTCCGCTCTGGACCCCATCTCCACCTCCAAGATCGAGGACCTTGCCGTGGAGCTGAAAAACGAGTATACTATCGTCATGGTCACCCATAATATGCAGCAGGCCGCCCGTATTTCCGATAAAACGGCATTTTTCCTGCTGGGTGAACTGGTGGAATTTGACGACACCGATACGCTCTTTTCCATGCCCAAGGACAAGCGTACCGAAGATTACATCACCGGGAGGTTCGGATAATGAGAAAGACATTCGACGAACAGCTGATGCAGCTGAACCGCGAAATGATCACCATGGGTTCTCTCTGCGAGAAGGTCATTGCCATGGCCGCCAAGTCCCTGCTGGAAGGGGACAAGGAGCTGGCCGCCAAGGTGGTCCACAGCGATTCCGAAATCGACCAGAAGGAGCGGGAAATTGAGGCCATGTGCCTGAAACTCCTGCTGCAGCAGCAGCCGGTGGCACGGGATTTGCGCATTGTCTCTTCGGCGCTGAAGATGATTACCGATATGGAGCGCATCGGTGACCAGTCGGCCGATATTGCGGAAATTGTCACCGTGGCCGATCTCACCGCCTCCGACGATACCATGCACATCGGCAATATGGCCCGTGCCGCCATCAAAATGGTCACCGGCGCGGTGGATGCCTTTGTCAGCCGGGACGTGCGGGCCGCTGTGGAGGTCATCAAGTATGACGACGTGGTGGACGACCTGTTCAACAAGGTCAAGCATGAACTGCTGGAGAGCCTGCATACATCCACGGAAAAGGCCGAGTATGCTCTGGACCTGCTGATGATTGCCAAATACTTTGAGCGCATCGGTGACCATGCCACCAACATTGCCGAGTGGGTGGTGTTCTCCATCACGGGCCGCCACGACGAGGAGGGTGCGGAATGATCTACTGCGTGGAGGATGACGCAGGGATCCGCAATATGGTGGTCTATACCCTGCGCTCCACGGGGTTTGAGGCCGAGGGACTGCCTGACGGCGCGGCCTTCTTTGATGCCATCAAAAAGACCCGTCCGCAGCTGGTGCTGCTGGATATTATGCTGCCCGGCGACGACGGTTTGACCATTCTCAAAAAGCTCCGGGACAACCCGGCCACGGCAGAAATCCCCGTGATTCTGGCTACGGCCAAGGGCAGCGAATACGACAAGGTCACGGGCCTGGATTTGGGCGCCGATGACTATTTGGCAAAGCCCTTCGGTATGATGGAGATGGTTTCCAGAGTCAAGGCGGTGCTTCGGCGCACCACGCCCCGGCAGGACCAGCAGGTGCTCCAGGCGGGAGCGCTGAGCCTGAACCTGGGCGAACACCTTGTGACGGTGGACGGCCAGCGGGTGACGCTGACGCTGAAAGAATTTGAAGTTCTGCGGGTCATGATGGAGCATGTGGGCCAGGTGTTTACACGGGACCGGCTCCTGGGAGAGATCTGGGGATACGACTTTGACGGCGAGACCCGCACGGTGGACGTCCATATGCGGACTCTGCGGCAAAAGCTGGGCCGCTGCGGCGACTACATCGAAACGGTCCGCGGTGTGGGCTACCGACTGGAGGTGGAGCATCCGTGACCAAGCGCATTTTTCGCTCCATCTTCCTTGTAGCTCTGGTGATTCTCCTGGCGGGCACCGTGCTCATTATGAGTGTGCTCTATGGCTACTTCAACCAGCTACAGCACAAGCAGCTGAAAATTGAGACGGACTTGGTGACCCATGCCGTGGAAAATGAGGGCGTGGATTACTTGGAGCAGTTGGATGTCCGGGGGTATCGTATCACCTGGATTGACGAGGACGGCACAGTGATCTATGACACCGACGCCAACGCCTCCAAAATGGAAGACCATCTGGACCGGGAAGAGGTCCAGGAGGCCGTGACTTACGGCTATGGAGAGAGCGAGCACTATTCCGCCACGCTGCTGACCCGTATGATCTATACGGCGGAGCGGCTGGAGGATGGCTCCATTATCCGCGTGTCCACGGTCCAGTATTCTCTGGTCAGCTTCCTGCTGATGATGCTCCAACCGGCGGCGGTGATGCTGCTGGCCTCCTGTCTGCTGTCGGCGCTGCTGGCCAGCCGTCTGTCCAAAAAGATTGTGGAGCCCCTCAATACTCTGAATCTGGACGATCCGCTGTCTAATGAGACGTATGAAGAGGTTGCGCCGCTGCTGGGCCGCATTGAGCGGCAGCATCGGCAGATTGTGGACCAGCTGGCAGAATTGCAGCAGAAGCAGCATGAATTTGACGTGGTCACCGGCGCCATGAGTGAGGGTTTGGCGCTGCTGGGCGCTTCCGGCCAGATTCTCAGCATCAATCAGTCGGCGGCCCGGCTCCTGGGTACCGACCAGAATGCTGTGGGCCGGGATATCCTGACGGTGAACCGTTCCCAGGAAATCCAGGATGTGCTGTTCCGGGCCCGCTCCGGCCAGCATGCCCAATCCACCCTGCCCGACGGCGACAGCGAATACCAGCTGGTGGCCAGCCCCGTCTTCTCCGACGATCAGGTGTCCGGCATTGTCCTGCTGATCTTCGATATCACCGAAAAAAGCCACGCCGAGCAGCTGCGGCGGGAGTTTACGGCCAATGTGTCCCATGAGCTGAAAACGCCCCTGCACTCCATTTCCGGCTGTGCCGAAATCATCAAGAACGGCATTGTCCGGGAGGCCGATTTGCCCCAGTTTATCGACCAGATTTACAATGAGGCCCAACGTCTCATTACACTGGTGGAGGATATCATCCGTCTGTCCCGTCTCGATGAGGGCGGCGGCGACGAGGCCAAGGAGCCTGTGGACCTGCTGACCATTGCACGGGATGTGGTGGACAGATTAAAGCCCTACGCTGCCCAGCAGGGCATCCAGCTGCGGTGCGGCGGCGAATCGGCGGAGCTTTTGGGCGTGCCCCGTCTCCTCAGTGATATTCTGTACAATCTCTGTGACAACGGCATCAAGTACAACAACCGGGGCGGCAGCGTCACCGTTACGGTCTCCCGGCAGGAGCATGAAGCCGTGGTCCAGGTCCAGGATACGGGCATCGGCATCGCCACCGAGCACCAGAACCGGGTGTTTGAACGGTTCTACCGGGTGGACAAGAGCCACTCCAAAGAGATCGGCGGCACGGGTCTGGGACTGTCCATCGTCAAGCATGCGGCCATGATCCACAATGCCACCATCGAACTGGACAGCACCCTGGGCAAGGGTACCACGATTACCGTCCGGTTCCCCACCAACTGAATTTTTCCCCAAACGTGTTCAAAGGGTGCGTTGCAGTAATCTTGCAGCGCACCCTTTTTGTATCATGGCAGTACCGAAACAATATTCATAATATGGGCTTACCGTTGAGCACGGCTTGGGTCAAACGCTCGCCGGTGTACACCAGCTTGAGAGAGAAGAACGGCGCGTCACTGTACAACAGCTCCAGAAAAATCTTGTCTCCGGCCCACATGGGCAGGGCCAGCAGGTCCCGCTTGCCAATCCAGGCCAATTCGCCTTCGTCACAGTCCTGGTTCACCGTACCGGTCCAGCCGGTGCAGGTGAACAGGTGCATATACTCCGTGGGCCACCGGTCGGACACAAAGGTGACGATTCCACGATACCGGTAGTCGGTCATGGTCAGGCCTGTTTCCTCTTGGACCTCCCGCAGGGCGCAGTCCTCGGGGCTTTCCCGGTCCTCAAACTTGCCGCCGATGCCAATCCATTTGTCCCGGTTGGCATCGACTTCCTTTTTGACCCGGTGGAGCATCAGATATTGACCGTCCCGTTCCAGATAGCAAAGCGTTGTCTGTACCATATCCATCACATCCGCCCTGTGGAACCGAATCCGCCGCTGCCCCGCGCCGTATCGCTGAGGGAATCGGCCTCCTGAAACTGGCCCCGCAGCACCGGTGTGATGACCAGTTGGGCAATGCGCTCCCCGTGCTCAATGGTCTGGGGCTCCGTGCCGTGGTTGTGGAGGGCCACCAGAAATTCCCCACGGTAATCGGAGTCCACAACGCCCACCTTGTTGGCCGGGGCCAGGCCCCGTTTGGACGCCATGCCGCTGCGGGCGTAGACCAGACCGGCATAGCCCACGGGGATTTCCATGGCCAGCCCCGTGTGGAGAAATACGGTTTCACCGGGGGCGATGGTCACCGGTTCATCCAGACAGGCGCACAGGTCCGCACCGGCGGCGTATTCAGAGCTGTAGACCGGCAAACGGGCGCGGGGGTCCAGCTTTTGAACGGAAATGGGTTGCTGTAGCATAGCAATAGAAAACTCCTTTGTGCTTACCGGCCATCGTCCCAAAGGATGGTACAGCCGGTGGAAATGGATGAGGGAATGGTAATCAGACGTTGGTTGGAGGAGCCGCGGAACCGGAGATTCAGATTCTTTTTGGCCTCCACAAAGGGACCGTCCACCAGCACGTCCAGATGAGACAGCATGGCGTCAATGGTCTCCTTGGGGCCGGGCTTACCGGCGCGCAGACCCTCAAAGGTGTATCCTGTATAGCACCAGATGGACTTTTTGGGATAGCGCTGCCGGACAGCGTCCAGCAGGGGCAGCAATGCCTCCCGGTTGGCCGGCTCCATGGGCTCGCCGCCCAGGAGCGTCAGACCTTCCACATGGTCCGGGGCCAGCAGCTCCAGAATATGGGCCACAGTATCCTCGGTAAAGGGGCTGCCGTACTGAAAATCCCACGTCTCCGGCTGAAAACAGCCGGGGCAGTGGTGGGTGCAGCCGGAGACGAAGAGGGACACCCGGACGCCGGGGCCGTTGGCGATGTCACAGGGCTTGATGGCGGCGTAGTTCATAGGCTTCCTCCTTGGATTACCCTTCAATCAGAATGGTGACGGCGTCAAAGGTGGACGCGTCGGTGTAGCTGCCGTAGATAGTTAATACCTGATCGGCTTTCAAATTCGACAGGCGCAGGGTGCGGCCCGTGGCGGCGTTGAGGATGGTCACGGAACTGTCCACATCCACATAGACCAGACGTTGGCTGACGCTGTTCAGCAGGGTCAGCTGCTTATCGTGGGTGTCCACCGACAGCACCGTGCCGGTGAGCTTCCGGGAGGAGTCGCCGTTACTGGTCAGCAGGTCCACGGAAAGAATGGTGTCGCCCACGGTCTTGGCGGAGATTAGATCGCCGGCCTGCACCGTGGAGGGCAATACCATCTGGCCGTTGTGGTAGATGGTGACCGACGGGGAGAGGGTCAGGGTGTGATTGAGGCCGGTGTCATCGAGGATGGTCCAGGTGGTGCCGGAGGAGGTAGCCAGTACCGTGGTCAGGGTGCCGCGGACGGTTTCGGTGGTGTCCTTGGCTACAATTTTCTGAATCTCATTGCCCACGACGGTGACGGTGACTTCCATACCGGCTGCCAGCCGGTCCACGGAAATGGCGGTGCTGCCCCACAGAAGTTGAGGCAGGGAATCCAGATCCATGGAAAGTTGAACGGTGCTGTCATCCTCGTCGGTGAGGTAGACGTTGACGGTGCTGCCGAAGGTCACGGAGGAGATGACGCCATCCACAGTCCGGGTGGCGTTGGCGGCCGTCACATCGGTGACCTTGCCGGCCTTATCCTTGACGATGGTCAAAAACATGCTGCTGCCGATGGATGCCGCGGTACCCTTGGTGCCGTCGGTAAAGGATACCTCCGTGTTCTGGGGCAGAATCAGGGTGCTGGTCTCCTTGGTTTTCACGTCGATGATCTGCAAAAACCGGTTGCCGTTGGTGGTGGAGTAGTTCTTGACCACGGCCTGCTGGACGGTGGTGCCGGTGAGATTGTAGACGGTGACCCGGACAATGGCGCCGTCACGCATCTGAATCCGGACACGGGAACCGGCCTGGTCGGCGCTGAGAACCTTGTCCCCTTTGCTGGTGGCAATTTCAGCTTCAGCAGGGATGGTATAGGTCCGCTGGAATCCCTGATTGTCCCGCAGCACCAGACGGCCGCCGCTGTAATCCAGCAGCACGCCCTCCACGGCAGTACCGTCGTAATTCTCAATCCAAAGGGTCTGGTCCTGGGATTCCAGATATTCCAGGCTGCGCACCAGCATGGTAGCCATGACGGCACGGCTCACCTGGGAATGGGGCAGAAACTCGTTGTCGGCGTTGCCGTTGACAATTTTGTTGTCCAGCAGCACGGCGATATGGCCCCGGTATGCCTTGGTAATGTCAATGGTATCTTTGAAAGTCAGTGTCACACCGCTGTCGCTGAGGGCCTCGGCTTCATCGTTCAGCTGTAACGCCCGGACAAAGAGCACCGACAGCAATTCTTTGTCGATGGCGGTGGTGAGACGCAGGTTTTTCAGCTCGTTCTGGGACAGAATGCCCGTGGCCAGACACAGCTCCAGCTCGTCATAGGCCCAGCTGAGCTCAGGGGCCACATAGGTGGCTACAAAGGTGCCGTAATCCTCATGAATCTGGGCCGACACGTCATCGGTGGGGCTGTAGAGCCGGGTCAATAGCGCGATGGCTTCACAGGCAGTGACAATCCGGTCTGGTTTGACGGTGCCGTCCTCATAGCCGGTCAGAAAGCCCAGGTCGGCCAGTTCATTGAGATAGGGCGCAGCCCAGTGGTCCTTCAAATCGGTAAATTCCGCTGCAAGCACCGGTGTGGGCAGAGAGAGGAGAAGCCCCAGGGACAACAGCAGCGCAACAATCCGCTTTTTCATTTGGTTACACCTCGCTGTGTAGTTTATGATAATACAATGAGTATATCATAAACCGCACTATTTCCATAGGGCTTTCCGAAAAATATACGCAAAACCCATAAAATTTTTCTTTTCCGAGGGGCGGCCATGGAGTATAATGGAGCCAAGATAAAAAAATGGAGGGAACACCCAATGTATGATGTAGCAGCCATCGGCGAACTTTTGATTGATTTTACCGTGGACCGCATTCAGGAGGACGGCTATCCCGTCATGGCCGCCCATCCCGGCGGCGCACCGGCCAACTTTTTGGCCGCTCTGACCAAGTACGGCAAAAAGACCGCCATGATCGCCAAGGTGGGCGACGATGCCCTGGGCCGTCAGCTGGTCCGGACCTTGCAGCAGGTGGGCATTGACGGCCGCGGCGTTCTGGTGGACGGCTCCGTGTTTACCACCCTGGCCTTTGTCACCCGGGACGCCAACGGCGAGCGGGAGTTCTCCTTTGCCAGAAAGCCCGGCGCAGATATGCTCCTGACGGCCGACGAGGTGCCCTATGACCTGATCGACCAGTCCAAGGTGCTCCACTTCGGCACCGTGTGCATGACCAACGAGCCCTCCCGGACGGCCCATTACAAAGCGGTGGAATACGCCCGGCAGCAGGGAAAGCTGGTGACCTTCGACCCCAACTTGCGCGAACTCCTGTGGGCTGACTTGGAGGATGCCAAGGAACAGATGTTCTGGGGCTTCCGCCATGCCGATGTGGTGAAGATCAGCGACAATGAGGTGGAGTTCCTGTTCGGCTGCTCTGTGGAGGAGGGCGCGGAAAAGCTCCTGAAGGAGTTCGGCGTCAAACTGGTCTTTGTGACCCTGGGCAAGGACGGCTGTTACTTTGCCAACGGCAAGGGCAGCGGCCGGGTTCCCGGCGTCACCGATATCAACGTGGTGGACACCACCGGCGCCGGTGATATCTTCGGCGGCAGCGCCGTCACGGGGCTGCTGGAGCTGGGCAAGGCCCCCGAGGACGTGACCGTGGAGGAAATGGCCAAAATCGCCGCCTTTGCCTGTACGGCGGCCAGCCTGTCCACCACCAACCTGGGCGGCATTTTCAGCGTGCCGGAGCGGGCCGCTGTGGAAGCGAGGGTGCAGCAATGAACGACAAGCTGGAACAGGCGTTCACCGAAGCACTGACCAAGGCCATGGACGAGGCCGACGGCCTGGGGGTGGCTCAGAAGCGGCTGCGGGCTGATGTGGAACGGTTCGGCGGCGCGGCCTGTGCCCGGGAATTGCTGAAAAAACAGCGCCGGTCCGATGGCTTTGAAGCCCTTTCTGATTTGGGCCGCCTGGATTTGAGTTTGGAAGCGCTGGTGACGGCGGGGAAGTTCGGCTCCCTGTTCACCGATGACGAGGTGAACCAGTGCTTTACCGCTCTGTGCGACAACAACTATTATCGGATCTGATTCCATAGGAACATGGTCTCCGGCTGCCACCCAGAAGGGTTGGGCCGGAGACCTTATTCAAAGGAGAATGCTGTGAATTTTATCGAACTGAAAAAAATTGAAAATGAAACGGAACGTGTGAACAGAACATATGATATATTCAACGAAGACAGCAGACTCAATCATTCCAAA
>DVJJ01000017.1 GCA_018716875.1 Candidatus Avoscillospira avistercoris | reverse complement strand
GGCTGCCTTTTCCCACTGTTCCGTGTCATCCAGGAGCGCAGACAGCGGGACATCAAATCGTTCCTCCACCTGCTGCCGGGTGATGCAATAGGTTCCGTCCTGAAATTCATATTGGATGCATTGCAGATTGTCGATGGCTGCCATGGCAGCCAGGGTGTTATATGCCAGATTTTCCCGGATCTTCTCGACCGTCTTCGCCGCTATGTCATAATGAACCGTCAGTGTGCAGGTCTCCGGCTCGATTGCAAACGTCATGGGATACTGATGCAGCGGCAGATGGTAAAACAGATTACCGGTGTTGCTGGCGTCCCCCAGGTAGGGAGAACGATACGGTAAAATCTCCTGGATATTGTGAAAATATGCACTTGTCTGGGCATGTTCATAGATACTTTCCCGCAGCCGCAGTTCCGCAACTACACCATAATTCAGAAACCAATAAACCAAGAAAGAAAAATACGAACATTTTTCTGTTTCATTACTCAGCCCTCCACCCGGTATTGGGGCAGGAGCGCCGCAAACCGGCTCACGGTCAGCGGAATCAAAACGGTCAGCAGCGGCACATAGAGCCGACTGGCCATCACGGCCCACTGATACGGCCCCTCGATGGTCACCGGGGTACCATACCAGAGGTTGCTGCCGAAGGTCACCGCCGCCACGGACAGTGCTGCCACGATGTAAAAAATGCCCCAAATTCGCCAAGCAATCGTCTTGCGCTGCCGGGCTGCCGCCAGGGAGCGAATCCCCTGCTCTGCCGGATGAATCAGCCAGAACAAAAGATATCCGACGCCGGAAAGAATTGACAGGCCAAGTCCCAATGCACCCAGCCATCCATACCCGGTAAACAGCAGCGGTAAGGTGCCAATCCAGAAGAGAATACAGTGGAGCCACACCGTTTGCGCACAGGCCATGCGGTATCGTTCCACATTGGTGGGCTGCTGGTCGTCAATCAGATTGTCCACCGACGGGATATCCCGTTTGGCTGCCTCGGTGGCCGCCCGCTCGTCCATGCCTTGGGCCAGCAGATCCTCCCGCTTGGCCTGTAGGTTGGAGAGAATTTCCTCCCGTAATTCCCGCGTCTCCGGCGTGTCCGGTTGATGGCGGAACAGCTTTTCCACATGACGTTCCAGTTCGTTCATCCGTCATTCCCTCCTAATAGTTTTGTGATGATTTCCTTGGCCCATTGCCACTGGGCAAGAGCTTCTTCGTACTGTGCGCAGCCCTGAGGCGTAATGCGGTAATACTTACGCCGCCCGCCCTGGGATTCATCGCCCCAGTAGCTTTCAATACTGCCCTGCTTCTCCAAGCGTTTGAGGCTGGTATACAGTGACGGCTCTTTTAACTCATACTGTCCATCACTGAGCGACTGTACCTGTTTCATCAATCCATAGCCATAGTGATCGCCGTCCCGCAGAATACGCAGTAAAATAGCGTCGATATGGCCGCGAATCAGATCGCTGTGTATGGTTTGCTCTTCCATGGGCTTCACCTCTAATTGCAGTATACGCCATAGTACTATGTGTGTCAATGTATTTTGCGTTATATAATAATTAAATATATAATCTACATTTGTATTTTATCTTGACAATTGTAGATTACAGGAGTACCATAGGAACACAATATCCAAGGAGGAATGGCTATGATACCCCAGGAACATCTGGACCTGCGGCAGCGAAAGACCCGAAGGCAGCTGACGGAAGCCCTGTCTCAGCTGTTGGAGGAGCGGCCCTTTGCCGACATCTCTGTGGTGGATTTGTGCGAACGGGCCATGGTCCACCGGACCACCTTTTATTCCCACTTCAACGATAAACAGGAATTGCTGCTCTATTTATTGGAGCAGTTGGAGCAGGAATGTGTGGAAACATGTTTGCCTCAGGAGGGCGCTGCCAACCCAAGACAGTACTGTCTGGAAGCCGCAGAACAGGCGTTGGACTTTTTCTACCGCAGGAGGTCCCTCTACCGGGCCTGTTTGGCTGCCGGAGTGCAGACAAAAGCGCATATTTTAGAGGACAGTGTGGCTGAGGAGCTACGGGACCGGCTTAGCAAGCCTCCGTTTGACGGTCATCTTTTTGGGAGAGACCCGGAGATTGCCGCCCGTTTTTATGTGGGCGCTATGTTGTCGGTCATTCGCTGGTGGCTGACGGCCCCCCAACCACTGTCCCAGGAAGAACTGTTACACAATGTGGCCCGGCTGCTGCCGGAGTTTTCCGGAGAGTGAAACCATGCAGCGCGAAAAAAACTCCGAAACCTTTATGACCAAGCTGGCCCGCTTTATCGTGGATAAACGAAAGGCGTTCTATCTGATTTTTATTGCCGCCTTTCTGTTTAGTGCCGCGTCGGTGAATAAAGTACAGGTCAACAACGACATCACCACCTATCTGCCCAGTGACACCGAAACCCGCCGGGGTCTAACCATTATGGATCAGGAATTTGTCACGCTTGGCAGCGCCAATATCATGGTGTCCAACATCACCTATGAAGCAGCAGAGGCCCTTTCCGAGGAGATTGCCGCTGTCCCCGGTGTATCCGGTGTGGAATTTGACGACACCGAGGAACATTATCACGATGCCGCCGCCCTGTTCACAGTCTCTTTTGAGGGCGAGGAGCAGGCGCCGGAGACGATAGAATCGCTGGAGCGGGTAAAATTGCTGTTGGAGGGCTACGATTATTATCCCTCTACCACGATTGGTCTTGACACTTCGGCCAGTCTGCAAAAAGAAATGACGGTGATTCTGGCCATCGCCGCCGTCGTGATTGTGGTGGTCCTGCTCTTTACCTCCAAAAGCTATCTGGAGATACCGGTGTATCTCATTGTTTTTGCGACGGCTGCCGTACTGAACATGGGCACCAATTACTGGTTTGGCACCATTTCGTTTATCACCAACGCCATCGCTATCGTGTTGCAGTTGGCGCTTGCCATTGACTACGCCATTATTTTTTGTCACCGGTATATGGAGGAACGGGACAACGGTCTGGACGCCCGGGAAGCGGACATCTCCGCTCTCTCCAAGGCCATCGTGGAAATTTCCTCATCCAGTCTGACTACCATCTCCGGTCTGGTGGCTCTGATGCTGATGCAGCTGCGCATTGGATTTGATATGGGCATTGTACTGGCCAAGGGCATCGTCATCAGTATGCTCTGCGTCTTCCTGCTGATGCCGGGCCTGCTGATGCTGTTCCATAACGCCATTGAGAAAACACGGCACAAGAATCTGGTTCCTCATATCTCCTGGTTGGGAAAAGGTGTGGTAAAGATGCGCTTTATTCTGCCGCCCATCTTCCTGATCGTTCTGGTGGCGGGCGCTGTTCTGTCGGCCCGCTGTGACTATGTATTCGACACCAACGACACGGATTTTGACAACAAACCCGCCTGGCGGATTGCCGATGAAAAGGTCACAGAGACCTTTGGGCAGAAAAACACCATTGCCATGTTGGTGCCTCGGGGGGATTACGACAAAGAGGGCGCCATTCTCCGGCAGGTGGAATCATTGGAACCGGTGACCCAGGTCACGGGCCTTGCTAACATCGAAGTGGAGGACGGCCGCATGCTCACCGATACCATGAATCCCCGACAGTTTGCCGAGTTGGCCGGTGTGGATGTGAAGTTGGCCCGGCTGCTCTATCAGGCCTACGGCCTTAGCGTGGAAGAATACGGCGCCATTTTCCAGGAACCGGACGAATATGCCGTTCCGCTGCTGGATATCTTTGAATTTTTGGTAGAGCAAATCGACAAGGGTGTTGTCACCCTGGACGAAGAGCAGGCCGAAAAAGTGGATGATTTGCGGGAGCAGCTGGACATGGGTATTGAACAGCTGCGGGGAGAAAACTGGTCCCGCCTTGTCTTTGTGGCGGATACACCCACTGAGGGGACCGAAACCTATGAACTGCTGGACGAGATTCGCGCCATCGGTCAAACGTACTACGGCGACAACGTGATTCTGGTGGGCAACTCCACCAACGCCTTCGATCTCTCCAGCTCCTTCTCCCAGGACAACGCCAAAATCAGCATTTTGACGGCACTGTTTGTCATGGTCATTCTGCTATTTACCTTCAAATCGGCAGGATTGCCCCTGCTGTTGGTTTTGACCATTCAGGGCTCTATCTGGATTAACTTTTCGTTCCCGGTATTGCAGGGAACCAATCTGTTCTTCCTCAGCTATCTGGTGGTCAGCTCCATTCAGATGGGCGCCACCATTGACTATGCCATCGTTATAACCAACCGGTATCTGGAACTGAAAACCGTTATGGATCGAAAGCAAGCTGCTATCGAGGCCCTGGACCAGAGCTTTCCCACCATACTTACCTCGGGCAGCATTATGGCGGTAGCCGGTTTCCTTATTGGCGGCATCTCCACTGACGCCACCATTGGGTCTGTGGGTCTGACCCTGGGCCGTGGTACTGTCACTTCCATACTGCTGGTTATGACGGTGCTGCCCCAACTGCTGCTGTTGGGTGACAGTCTTATTGAGCGGACAGCCATTACCCTCAACCGCGACCGAAAGCAGCGATTTAACCGAGGCACCATGCGGTTGGACGGACATATCCGCGGCCATGTAGCCGGCTTCATCGACGGCGAGTTCAAAGGCGTGGTCCACGGCAGCATCGACGCACTGGTGGAAAGCAAATACCAAGTCCCACAGGCATTGGACGAGGCCGACGAAGAGGAGGCGGAAAGCATATGAAAAAACAGAAGCAATTTTTTCGGCGGCTGTGCGCCTCTCTGGCAGCTGCCGCGGTAGCGCTGTCTCTGCTGCCGCCGGTATCGGCGGCCAACAGCATTTCCATTGCCTCTCTGGAGGACTGGAAAGCATTCGCAGACCGCTGCGTCCGGGACACCTATTCTCAGGGATTGACGGTGGAACTGACAGCAGATTTGGATTTTACAGGTCATACTGTGGAACCAGTGCCCATTTTCCAGGGTGCCTTCCACGGCAACGGCCACACCATCACTGGCTGGACCTATACAGAAAAAGGCTCCACTGTGGGTCTGTTCCGCACAGTTACCGCCACCGCCGTGGTAGATGGGTTGACACTGGACGCCACCGTCGATCCCGGCGGCACCGCCTCCACCGTGGGATTACTCTGCGGCGATAATTCCGGCATTTTGCAAAACTGTACGGTGCGTGGTACCCTGTCGGCCCAGACGGACGTTGGCGGCATCACCGGCTGCAACAAGGAATCGGGTCAGATTCTTAACTGCACCAGCCATGCGCGTGTGACTGCCGTCACCAACGGCGGCGGCATCGTGGGTAATAACCTGGGAACCGTGTCAGGCTGCATCAATACGGGCATTCTCAACGATGACCCGGACCAAACGATTCCAACCAGTATCGGCGGTATTGCCGGTCTGTCCCGCGGCACTCTGACCGGCTGCCGCAACCAGGGTGCTGTGGGCTACGACCACCTGGGCTACAACATGGGCGGCATAGTGGGTCTGCAATCTGGAACCGTTCTGGACTGTACCAACAGCGGAACCATTCGCGGCCGCAAGGACGTGGGCGGCATTGTGGGCCAATTTGAGCCCAGCACCAATGTGACCTATGGCCCCTCCCCTGTCGATCAGCTCAATGATACACTGTCGGGACTGATGGCGGAGATGACCACGCTCACCGATCAGCTTTACTCCATCACCTCCGGCAGCGTGGACGATGTACAGGTCATCCACGACGCACTGGCAGAAATTCAGAAACAGGCCCATTCCGCAGGATCAGAAAGTCTGGATACTGTGCAGGAGCTTTCCGATCAGCTCCACATCCATGCTACGGCAATCAGCGACGCCATCACCCAAGGCCGGACGGTTATGAATGCGTTCCATTCTACCGCCCACCAGGATTTTGAAGACCTGCTGGACGCTGCCGATGCATTTTCTGATGCCCTCCATGCCATGGCGGATCAGTTGGATGACGGACTGCGTGATACACTGCATGCGGCTGACAGCGCATCGTCGGATATTCACCGTCAGGTGCAGGCCATTCAATCTGCCATAAATCAAATGGACTGGGAACTGACGGAACTGCATAATTACGTGGAGACCGTGATCTCCCTGCTCAATAGCGGTGATTTACTGGGGGCGTTAACCACTCCACTGCCGGATTTGAATCCCAGAGGAAACCTCAATGCCATTGGCACAGCTCTGGTCAATATCGGTACCAGTCTTGACACACTGACCAGTCAGTGGAGCAACATTTACGACAATACTTCCGACCAAATGGGGCAGGAGCGGGAGCAGGCTCAGCACGCCGCGGAACAGATTCGGGATACGGCAGGCCATCTCAATGACGCCGCCTATGCCATGACCCAATCCCTCTCCAGTGTGACGGAGCAGCTGCAAACCAACTATGACGCCATTCGGGATCTGGTGAAAACCCATACAGACAGTCCCAACCAAACCGCCCAGGAGACTGGCGACGCCATCGATGCCCAGGTGGAGATTCTGTCGGACCAAGTACAGAAGATGACCGATAAAGCTTCGGCAGACACCGAACTGGTACATAATACCACAACGGCACTGTTGAACCAGCTGGATCAGGTACGGCAAGCCATTTACGATATGGGACGGGAGCCTGAGCTGACAGTGGAAGAAGTCACAGACATCACCGAGGGGCCCGGTCTCCTCTCCGGCTGTACCGTCACTGGCGATGTCTACGGCGACAGCAACACCGGCGGACTGGTGGGCGTCGTCTCCACGGAGTTGGGCGATGACCCGGAAGCCACCTTCTCCATGGAGGACATGGAATTGCTGTCCGACGTATATGCAACGCTGCGAGCCGTCATCCGGGACAGCCGCTTCGACGGTACAGTTACCGTCCGCAACGACTGCGGCGGCGGTATCGTGGGCCGCAGTGAATCCGGTGCCATTGTCAACTGCGTGGCCCGTGGCACCGTGGAAACGGGTACCGATTACTGCGGCGGTATTGTTGGACGCACCAAGGGAATCATCACCGGCTGTGCCGCTCTGGTAGATTTGTCCGGCGGCAGCTGGTTGGGAGGCATCGCCGGTTTGGGCGCAGATATCAGCGGTTGCCGCACCATGGTGCGGGACGAGGGCGACGGCGAATACCGCGGTGCGATTGCCGGTCAGAGTGATGGCGAACTGGCCGACAACCGTTATCTGATGGAAGACCTTCCCGGACTGGACGGCGTGGACTATGCCGAGCGGGCCGAAGGTCTGGACTTTGCATCGTTTTCCCAGCTCTCCGGCATTCCCACCGACTTTCTGACCTTTTCCTATCGCTATGTGGTGGACGGTGAAACCATTGCAGAGATTCCGTTCTCCTACGGCGGTGATTTGGAGGAAAGCAAAATTCCCGCTATTCCGCAGCAAGATGGAGCCTACGGCCAGTGGCCGGAATGCCCCACCGAGCACCTGACCCGGTCCATGGTACTGGAAGCTCAGTTTACAGCGCCTACCGCTACCCTGTCCAGCGGCGGTGCCATCCCGGCACTTCTGGTGCAGGGTGACTTTGGCCCTGATGTATCGCTGCGAGTGACAGAGGAACCGCTGGACGGAGCGCCCGCCGGAGCGGTGGCCGCCTACAGCTACACCATAGAAAACTTCTCAAGTGACACGGTCACCCTGCGTCTGCGGGCGGCTGACTGCTCCCATCCGACGGTCTATCTCTGGCAGGATGATCAGTGGCAGCCGGTGGATACGGAGGCGGACGGTTCCTATCTCCTGTGCACCGCACCAGCCAACGGCAAAATTCTACTGACAGACAATCCCCCGGCCTGGCCCATCCCTGCCGCTATTGGTGGCGCGGTTGTGATTGCCGCCGTTGTGCTGCTGTTGGTACACCACCGGAAACGGGCCCGTTCCGCTTGAACCAAAGATGGATTTTTTTCGACTATTGTGATATGATCGACCCATAATCCGGCATTGGTCCGGAAACCATGGGAGGAATGATCGTGTCCATTGAACGAGTGATTGCGTATTTTCAGCAGTTTGGGATGGCGGACCGAATTTTGCAGCTGGATGCGTCCAGCGCCACCGTTGCATTGGCCGCAGAAGCACTGCATTGTGAACCCTGCCGTATTGCCAAAACCCTGTCCTTTGCCGTCCACGACGATGCCGTTTTAATCGTCGCCGCCGGTGACGCCCGCATTGACAACGCCAAATACAAAGCCCAATTCGGCGTCAAGGCAAAAATGCTTTCGCCGGAAGATGCGGCGCAGCGCATTGGCCATGCGGTGGGTGGTGTGTGTCCATTTGCCGTCAACGACGGTGTCACTGTCTATCTGGACAAATCCCTCCAGCGGTTTGACACGGTCTTTCCCGCCTGCGGCAGCAGCAACAGCGCCATTGAATTGACTCTGGCGGAGCTGGAGCAATACTCCAACTCCGCTGGATGGGTGGACGTTTGCAAAGATTGGTGACTGTATTTGCAGCAACACAGGAAAGGAGCCTATCACATGGATCAAACAAACACACAAGCACTGTGGCAGCGGGCCATTGATTTTCATGGACATACCTGCCCCGGTATTGCCATCGGATATCGAGCCGCTCTTTACGCTATGGAGCTGTTGGGGCTGGAATTCTCCAACGATGAACAGGTGGTCTGCATCACGGAAAACGATGCCTGCGGTGTGGACGCCATCCAGGCCATTCTGGGCTGTTCCGTTGGCAAGGGCAATCTGTTGTTCCATCTGCGAGGGAAGCAGGCGTTCTCCTTCTACCGGCGCTCTACAGGACAATCGGTGCGGTTGGTACTCAATCCACGTCCCCGAGGCTTGAGCCGAGAGGACTCCCTCCGCTGGATTCTGGAAAAGCCTACCGAAGAGCTGTTCACAATCAAAGAAACCACTATTGCGTTGCCGGAATCCGCCCGGATTTTCGACTCCTACGTATGCGACTGCTGCGGCGAAGTCACCGGTGCCAACTGGATTCGACTGTCCGGCGACAAAAAACTGTGTCTCGATTGCTATTCCACTTACGACCGGTTCAACGTATAAAAACAGGGAGCAGAAACCTTGCGGTTTCCGCTCCCTGTTTTATAAGATATTCATTTCTTTCAGCATCGATTCCATCTGCGCCACCCGGGCATCCCAGGAGCTTTGACGGCCGGCCTCCATGCGGGCATTTACCCGTTCAGGGGTCGTGTCCTCGATAGCTTGTGCACAGCAGTCAATAAACTCCTCCGGCGTCCGTGCTACCTGCATGATGGATTCATATTGCAGCACTTGGTCCGGCTGCGGTGTGGAAACAATGGGCTTTCCAGTGGCCAGATACTCATAGAACTTTAGCGGGCTCACATCCTTGCTCAGATCGCCCGATGCAAACAGGTTCAGGCACACATCAAAGGCCGCCAAATAATCCGGCAGCTGTTCATGGGGCTTCAAGCCCAGGAAATGGACATTGGGCAGCGCCCGCAGGGCGGACAGGTCCACGCCGGGCTTTTCCTTTCCGATAAAGACGAAATTCCACTGGGGACGGGCCTTGGCCGCATGGACCACCCAGCCATATTCAATGCAGCTTTGCAGCGCACCGACAAAGCCCAGAATGGGCCCTTCCAGCGTTTGAAGCTCCTGGGGCATGGGTCGAGACTCAGCAGCCTTGGAGAACAATTCAAAGTTGGCGCCGTTGGGAATGAAGGCAGCCTTGGGATTAGCGGTTTTCAACCGCTGGCACAGGCTGTCAGCGGTGGCAAAGACCATGTCACTCTTGGCAGCCAAATCCATCTCCATTTGGTCCACCAGTTGCGGATTCATCAAGCCACCATATGCCGAATGGCGGTCCACACAGTCATAGACCAATGCACTGTGTGGCACATGGTCCACCAGATCGGCACAGACCGGCGAATAAGTCCACAAAACGGGCTTGTCAAACCCATGGCGTTTCATCACTTTTCGGACATAGGCGGCCATCCGCTTTTGATTCAACCGGTTAATCCAACGATACTTATTGAAAAAAGGCAGTACCGGCGGCAGGGCGTAAACCGTAATATGGTCCGCCACCTTTTCACCAGGCTTGCGGTAAGCTTTACAGTGGGCCAGGGCGCTGTGGTCCTTGATGGGCGCAATGATGGACACCGACGGGTCAAAATACAGCACCTCGGCGTCATGCAGGCGGCTCATAACCTGCTGTTTTCTTGTGGGAATGGGATACCACGGCGACGTGGCCAGACAGACGATTTGTTTCATGGCTCCTCCAATAGTGTTCGTGCGACGTCCTCGTTTTCCGCAGCCAGGACCCGTAGATGCTCAATGGTTTCCGGTGCATCCCGGCCTTCGGCCAATGCCTCGGCAATGGAGGCCATGAGCCGCTCGGTGGTGACATCTTCCAGGTCCATATAGTGTTTTTTACCCATATAATCCAGGAACGCCCGGACCTTGGGATCATATACTGCGCCCACCACTGGCGTTCCCACGGCGGCGGCAAAAATCAGCGCATGGAGCCGCATGGAAACCACTACTTCCATCCGGCCCAAAATACCCACAATGAGATCGCCGTCGTTGGGTACTGTCAGCACGGGGCAGACGTTTTTCATCTGATCTGCCGCCAGATGACAGGCCGACTGGTCATGCTTCATCTCCAGCGCCAGGAAGATCGGCGTCAGGCCGAACTTCCGCTTCACGGCTTCCGCTGCTGCGGCAAAACACGGCGCCTTCTCCCCATAGCCGGGCCAGTTCCGGACAACAAACATGGCATACTGGCCATTGGGGTCCAGATGATTCCGCAGGAACCAGCCATCCACCCGGTCATCGTCAGCCGGATGCAAAAGCAATGCCGGGTCTGCCGTCACATAGATGTTCGGTCTACGGACGCCCATGCGCACCAGCTCATCCTGGGAGGTGTCCTCCCGTAGTGTTACGCCGTCCACATAGCGGTCGATGACCCGGCCAGCCCACCGCATATTGATGGGATGGGTAATGGGACCGATGCCACAGCCGTACATTAGAACCCGATTACCTGTGGCTTTAGCCAGATGAATGCTGGCTAAATAGTAATAGAGGGAGCGGGTACTGGTCACGTCCTGAATCAAGCTGCCGCCGCCGTTGAGGTACAGCTTTGTATGCCGCATAATCCGCAGAAAGCCCGGCAAATTAAAGGTGTGGACCGCGCCAATGCGGTACTGAATTTTCGTCTCCCGCGGCGTCCGGGTCAGCACATACAGCGGCATATCCGGGTCGATATGCTGCATCTGTCCCACAATGGCGTGGAGAATGGAGTCGTCACCAGCGTTGCCCTTGCCGTAAGCGCCGCAGATCAAAACGCCGTCTCGCTTGCGCCGGGGCCGCTGGGACCGGCGGATCATTATACGGTAAATCTCTTTCTGCTTCTCTACCGTGGCCGAAGCGGAAAAGTCCCTACGGGCCTTTTCATACAGCTGCCGTCCCAACCGCTGCCGCAGACTGTCGTCCTGCGCCAGCGAAATCATCTGTTCCGCCAATTCTTCATCGTTCTGGGCGGTAAACAGCAGGCCCGTCACACCGTGTTCGATAAGGTCGGGAATACCGCCCACACGGGAAGCAATGGTGGCACACTGGTGGCGGGCGCCTTCCGTTAAAGCATAGGGGAACGTTTCAGACAAAGAGGTCAGCGTGTTGACATCCACTGCATTATAAAAGCTCTCCATGTCCCCTACCCAGCCCGCAAAACATACCGTTCCCTGTGGGCAGGTCTCCCCTGCCAGCCGCCGCAAATCCGCCATCTGCTCGCCATCACCGGCAATAACCAGCCGGGCCGACGGTACTTGGCGGACAGTACGGGCAAAGCCGCGAATCAACGTGCCCACATCCTTGACGGCACTGAGCCGAGCAGCAATACCGAACACCACGCTGTCTGTCTCCGTTTGGAGCCCAATACTGTTCAGGTATGTCTGCCGGTCCATGGCAGGCTCTACAGGCGTAAACTCCACGCCGTTATAGATAGAAAACATGGTCTGTGGGTCAAAGCCCCGGGCAATCAGCAGCTCAGCCATGGCATCGGAAACGCCGATATGGTAGGGAATTTTCCGAACGCAGATGGTATTGATGGTGCCGTAGGTCAGATGGTGGATGGGACGTCCCAGGTAGTCCAGGCGATAGTCGGAATGGACGGTGGTTACCACCGGCGCCTGAATCTTGCGCCGCAGCAGGGAACCGATCAGGTTGGCACGGGAACCGTGGCAATGGACTACCTGATAGCCGCCGGCGTTGATCTCCCCCGCCAGGACCGACGCCACCCGCAGCACATTTTTATCGGGATAAACAATGGTCTCAATACCCAATTCCCTGGCCTCCTGGGCAAAGGGGCCTTCCATAAAGCAGACAAGACGGACTTCTTCCGTCTGGCTCAGCCCCTTTAACAGAGACAGAACGTGGGTTTTGGCGCCGCCCACATCGCCGCCTGAGATGAGATGTATGATTTTCATAAACACGCTCCGTAATTTAACCTTGTAGAACTCGTCAAAATCCGGTATAATAGGAAGACATTGCGCGGGTTGTGCCGGGCAATGCGATGCGGTATCATTATAGTATACTTGCCTGTCGGAATCAAATGCAAATGAGAAAAAAATATCGTAGGAGGAAATAATTTTGAAAATTCTTGACTCTAAGGGAAAACTCTTCGGCAAGATCAACTTGGTAGACTGTCTGGTGGTGCTGGTCATTCTGGCCGTAGTCATCGCAGCTGCGCTCAAGTTGACTGGCAGTTCTGTCAGCGATTTGACCAGCGGCTCCAATGCCGTTACCATCCGCTATGAGGTACTCTGCCCGAAAATCGATCCGACCACCTCTGACTATGCAGTCACCGAAATCGGCAAGCAGCTGATGAACAGTGGTGAAATGATCGATGCCTATATTACAGACTGCGTCATCGAGCCCCACATCGAGCCGGTGGAAGCCGCCGACGGCACGTTGCACTATGTGGAGGATACCACAGTCCACGATCTGCGGTTCACCATCGACGCCAATGTACAGTTTGTGGGCAATGCCTATTCTGTTGGCACCCAGGAGCTGCGGGTGGGCAAGTCCCATATTGTTAAGACGGTTGGCCTGGAGGTCAACGGCACCATCCTGTCCATGGAAGAAGTGACGACCAATGAGTAACATTCTGGAGACCAGCGTTGTCTGGCGTCTGGTATGCCTGTTTCTGGCCAGCTGGCAGAACAGTAATCTGCGGAATCTAGTCCAGCGGCTTTCCGCTTCGGCGCACTTTTCCGTCACAGGACGGGTTCTGAGCGCCATTTTCGGCTGCTCCGCTGCCATGACGGTCCATTCCCGCTGCCGTCGGCTTCTGTCGCAGGTCAATTTGGCTTTGTGGCATTTGGGCCGGCATTTGATGGCAGCGCTCCATGGGAGTCTGCTTTACCGCGTCTACCGCGCTATCTTTACGGTGGGGCGGGAAAGCAAATGCCTGGGCTGGCTGTTCCGCAGCGGTATGACTGGAATTTTGTTGGTATCGATCGGACTTTATGCTATTCTGGACTACTTCCTGCGGGATGTTTTCGCCGTTCCGGTGCTGTCCTCCGTTTGGGATGAGTGCCTGATGCTGCTGGCCGTGTTGTGGGTGATCTATCGGCGCATGTTCAACGGCCGTCCCATTCTCAGCCGCGTTTCTCCTCTGGACCCAATTGTGTTCCTCTTTGTTGCCATAGGTCTGGCCCTGCTGTTTGCTGCCGCGCCCTTCTTCTCCATCGGCGTTTCCGGCTACCGGGCTACGGTGCAGTACATGTTGTGGTTCTTCCTGGTGACTCGGCTCTTGCGCAACGACCGGGATTTCACCCTGCTGTATGTGACCCTGGTGACCGCTGCGTTCCTCATTGCCCTTCACGGCATCTATCAGTTTATTGTCGCGGTTCCCATTCCCGACAAGTGGGTAGCCGATGCTGAGGGCTCCGTTCGTACCCGTGTTTTCTCCATCTTCGGCAGCCCCAACATCATGGGCGATTTCATGGTACTGTTTGCGCCTATGGCAGCCGGTCTTGCCTACTGGTGCCGTGACATGCGTGCCAAGCTCCTGTGCTGGTTTGTCACCATCTGCATGGGTATGGCCTGTCTATTCACCATGTCCCGTGCTGCCTGGGGCGCCATGGCTGTGGCAGTGCTGGTATTTGCCCTGTTGGTGGACCGCCGCTTGATCGCCCTGATGTGCGTGGCGCTGCTGGTGGCGCTGTGTATTCCCTTTGTTTCCAGCCGTCTGGGCTTCCTGCTGACACCGGAATTCCAGGCTGCCAACAACAACGGCGGCCGCGGCAGCCGTTGGGATATCGCGTTGACCTATCTGGCCTTGGACCCGGTATTTGGTTTTGGACTGGGCATGTTCGGTGGTGCGGTGGCCATGCAGCACCAGATTTACAAGTGGGTGTCCTATTTTTATGTGGACAACTACTATCTGAAAATTCTGGTGGAAATGGGTTGGATTGGTTTCAGCTGCTACCTGTTCCTGCTGGCTGCTCTGCTCTTCAACGGTGTACGGGCCTGTTACCGCACGTCCCTGGAACCCAAGGAAACCTCTCCCCTGCCGCTGTGCGCCGGTATGCTGTCCGGCATGTGCGGCGTTCTATTCCACTGTTATTTTGAGAACATTTTTGAAGAGCCGTATATGATGGCCTATTTCTGGACCATGGCCGCCATGATCATTTATCTGGGCTTCTACCGCAGACGTCCCCGTCAGGCGGTAAAGGCTGCATAAAAGAATCGGTGCTGCAATATGCAGCACCGATTCTTTTATTTCCAGGTCTCCCACACTTCTGGGCAGAACCCAACGGTGGCTAGTTTGCCGTTGCGGACCACCGGCGTGCGGATGAGTTTTTGATTGTCGTAGACCTTGTCCTCCTTCTGCCGCTCCTCAGACAGGTATTTCAGCAGGTCGATATCCGGCGATTTGCTATTCCAGTTAATCAGAGCATCTATACCGCCTACCGCCCGCAAAACACTGTCAAATTCGCCGCCGGACATGCCGTATTTGACCAAATCAATCATTTGATATTTGATGCGCCGTTCTTTAAACCAGCGCTCCGCTTTCTTCGTATCAAAGCATTTGGATGTTCCAAAAATCTGAATATTCATGGATAATATACCTCCTTCAGGCAAAGGCCGCAGGCTGGTGCTGTCTCCCCCGCCCGTTCTCTGCTGCGGGAAGCCAGAATAGCCGGAATATCGTCAACCGGACGCCGGTGCAGTCCGATTTCCAGGAGCGTCCCCACCATAATTCGCACCATATTATAAAGAAATCCATCTCCTGTCACCGTAAAGCGCACTTCTGGCCCCAGCGTCTCAATGGTCAGGGCCGTAATGGTGCGGACTGAGGATTTTTTAAACTGTTTATTGGAGCAAAAGGCGATAAAATCATGGGTACCCAAAAAGTCAGCCGCCGCCTGTTTCATAGCCGCCACATCCAGTGTCTCCCCCAGCTGGTAGACATAGCGCCGTTCAAACACATTAGGCACACGGCTGTTCCAGACTCGGTATACATACGTCTTACCGGTGGCTGTCAGGCGGGCATGAAACCGCGGTGGGACCTCGGTAATCTCCAGGACCCCCAGGTCCTCCGGCAGATATTGCCGCAGCAGCGCCGTCAGCTCCCGACAGGAGCGCGTGGTATCGGCGTGAAAAGATGCAACCTGTCCGGCGGCATGCGCTCCGGCGTCGGTTCGTCCGCTGCCATGGATGGCAATGGGCTGCTCCAGAATACGGCTCAATGCTTGCTCCAGTTTCCCCTGGATGGTATCCGGACTGTTGCCAAGCCGCTGCCATCCCCGATACCTGGTACCGTCATAGGCCAGCAGCATTTTAAAATTACGCATGGAGTTCCTCCATCATCTCACGGGCTTCCTGCTCGCTGTCGGCGGAAAACAGAAAGGCTCCCCGGTAATCATAGACTTCAATATGACCTCTGACATGGTGGATACGATACATGCTGGACACTCCTTTGGCTTTGTGTCCTTAGTATATCGCATCAGCTGTCCCATAAACGGTACTGTAAAACAGACAGAAGAACCATCCCAACATATTACATGCTGAGATGGTCCTTATAGAAGGTTTGTCAATGCCCGGCATGCTCCTCCATGGCATAGATGATCTTGGCCACTTCCGCACGATTCAAGGAGCGCTCCGGATAATAGTTGCGGTTTCCGTCGGCATCCATAGAGCCATCCAGAATCCCTGCCGTATACAGCGCCATCACATAGCTGTCATCCGTATCGGCAAAAACCGAGCTGCCGGTATACGGCTGCAAGCCCATGGCGTTGCACACCAGCTTTGCCACCAGTTGGCGGGAAATTGGCTCGTCCAGAGACGACAATTCCTCCGTGGTTGCCATTTGCTGCGACAGGGCCAGAGATTGGTAGCCGCTGGCCCAATGGCTGCCGGTGGATGCCTGGGGCGGATACCCCGCAGCCAGCAGAATCAACTTGAGACTTTCACCTATGGTAACAGTGTTTTCCGGCCGGAAGGTACCATCGGCATAACCGCCGATAATCCCTTGGCTGCTCAACTCTGTTACATAGGGGCTGTACCAGTGATCCGCCGTCACATCGGAATAAGTCGGTGCACTGGTTGCCGTTTCCGGAGCCCACTGGGCATAAATCGTATCGTCATGCTCTGCCACATCGCTGGTGGTGACCTCCCGTCCGCCCTCCGGCTCTGTGAACCAGCCTACAAGACGATAGCCTTCCCGATAAACCGATGGAAAGGTACCGTATGTCGTACCGGCCTCATAGACATAAACATCGGTATCGGCTTCTCCCCCGTTGGCATCGAAAATCAGATAATGAAAATTCGGACTGGCGGTCTCCGTGTAGTCGCCGTACAGAAAAATCCGAATCTCACCAATC
>DVJJ01000016.1 GCA_018716875.1 Candidatus Avoscillospira avistercoris | reverse complement strand
CGGTCCACGGTGATGATAAAGCGGTTGTGGGTGCCCTTCCCGATGACGCCGGCCTCATCGTAGGCGGTGACAGAGAAGGTGAGAGCCTTGCCGTCCACGGCGGTGACCTCGGCCTCCGCCCAGACCTTCATACCAATGGGGGTGGCGGAGTCGTGGGAGCTGTCCAGTTTGTACTCGGCACTGCGCGGCGCGGTCGTAGGCGATGGTGATCCAGCGTATCTCCGTAAAATTGGTATTTCTACCAGCTATGAGGAAGGCCTTACCACCATTACACTAGATGAAAATAAGCTCCGGCAAGCACTGGAGACAGATCTGGATGGTGTCCGGGATGCCTTTACAAAGACTGGTGAGAGTGGTAATGGACTGATGGCGTCTATCCAAGAGGTTACTGACCGCTATGCTGCTACTACAGGTGCTACAAAGGGCATTTTGATTGAAAAGGCCGGTTCCAAATACTCTGCAGCATCAGCTCTGAATAACACCATGCAGGATAAGTTGGAGGATTTGGATGAGCAGATTGCCAGATGGCAGGATAAGATGTCCAACAAAGTCGATTATTATACCAATAAATTTACCCAGCTGGAAGTGCTTATCAACCAGATGAACGCCCAAAGCTCGGCTCTGGCCGGCCTGACCGGCGGCTATTGATGTGGCGGTTGCTACAGAAAGGAACTGTGAACCACAATGGATATAAGAGGTTATCAGCGATATCGGGAGGACTCTCTGAGTACTATGACACAGGGAGAGCTGTTGCTTCTGGTCTATGACGAACTGGTGAAGCGATTGAAACTTGCCGAAATCGAGTTGGGGCGGCAGCAATATGATACCTTTGCGGAAGCCGTTCATCGGTCGGTGGCGATCATCCACTATTTGTCAGATACGCTGGACCGCCAATATCCCATCAGCAGAAATTTGTATCGATTGTACGAGTATTTTTGCTATGAATTGAACCGTGTGGAAATCGGCCGGAATCAGAAAGAACTGACTCGGGTGACTAAGATGGTCAGTGAGCTGCGGGATAGCTTTCGGCAGGCGGAAAAGAACAGCACTGCTCAACGGATGGAGGCGTCGCTTTGAACGAACAGACGATTACCGAAGCGCACGGCGCTTGCCGCAGAATCTATACGGCGCTGACGGAACTGCTGGAACTGACCAACGAGCTATCGGAGGCCATACAGCGGCAGGACCAGGTTTCGGTGCAGCTGTTTTTAAGCATGCGTCAGGAGCCGTTGGAGCAACTGCGAGTTTATGATGCCCGCCTGCGGCGGCTGTGCAGCTTGCTGCCGCAGGCAGAGGGCGCGCAGCTGCGACAGGTCCTGAACGGTCAGAGTGGTGGAACCGCAGCTACTCAAGGATTGGAACGGACCGTCCGGCAGAACCGGCAGCTGCTGGAGCAGATTACCCGGATTGATGAACGCATTAACCGGCGTATGGGCGGAAAGAAATCCTTCTACGAAAAGAACGCGTCCCAGTAACAGAAACAAGAGTCCCCTGCCGGGCGTGACCGCGGCAGGGGACTTCCCTGTTGTTCTTGTGTTGTGAAAGTAAACCGGATTCGGTTTAGAAGGCCTTCTTCCCTTCTGGAGAAGTAATGCACCAAAGCGGCGCTCCATCATTGCGCGATGACGATAATTCGTCTATAATAAGAGAAGGCTCCCAAGCGGTGAGACTCCGCTGACGGCTGTTGGGATCGGATACCAGGATGCGGCCGTCCAAAGTGACGCCCCGCAGAATGATGAAATGGCCGCCGGCTGTGAAGTGGCCAGGCCCCATCAGCGCTACGAAAATTTTACCCGATGCCAGTGTGCTGAGAATTGAATCTGCAGTGCGATCCTCCCAGATTACTCCTTCCAGTCCCCAGGCCTGGGCGGCGGCGGGAATCAAATCATGGTAAGAGCCGCTGCCAGGGGCACAGTATCCGTTCTCATAGGCCCACTGGGCCATCTGTGCCGGGTCCACCACCGTGCCTGACAGTGTGGATACTACCATGGCCATGGCAGTGGGGCCGCAGCCGTAGCCGCCGATATGATCGGGCCCATAGGGTGCGTCAGCCCAGGGGGCTTCGCTCTGACAGTAGTATACAAAGTCTGCGCTGCCGCCGGTGAGCACTTCCAGGCCGTTCTGCTCGGACAGTTCTGTGACGGCTGGATCTTCAATTGGACGGTGGTCATCCACGGCGGGGGCTTCGGCCAACTGACTTTCCATGGGCTCCTCGGGTTCTGTGGTACCTTCTTCCTCAGTCGGAGGCGGCGTTTCTGTTTCCTCCGGCTTCAGAGCAGCAGATATCCGCGTAACCAGAGCATGTCCAGCCTGCACTGCTTCGTCGAGTATGGCGCTTCCGGCGTCTCCCACCCGATGGGCGGCAGCCACCACCGGGGTGGTGATGCGACGGTACAGGTCCGGTGCGGCAAAGCGGCAGACCGCCAGCTCTACACCGCCAATGCATACGGTCGCCAGACAGAGGACAGCGGCGATTTTCAGAACGGTTTTACGACGACCTTTCATGGGAACACCTCAAACTAAACTAGACATAGACCCGACCACGGTCCGGAACAGGAGAAGAACCATGCCACAGATTCGATTGGACAGCGTCAGCAAATACTTTATGCAGGAGGGTCGGAAAAACTATGCCATCCGGCAGGTGGATCTGACCATAGAGCAGGGAGAATTTATCTTTGTCACTGGCAGCAGTGGTGCGGGCAAAAGCACGCTGCTGAAGCTGATTACCGGCGAACTCCGACCGGACCAGGGCAAGGCCTATGTCAATAATATGGATGTGGTACGGTTGGCCCGCTGGGGCCTGCTCCGGCGGCGCAATTACTTCGGCTATGTGCCGCAGCTGCCGCAGCTGATCCGCCGTCGTACCATTGGCCAGAACTTGGAACAGGTTATTATGGCCAACCGGCGCCGCCTGGATGGCACGGTGGAGGAGCGGGTGCAGAAAGCATTGGCTATGGTGGGCCTACGGGATGTGATCGACCGGTATCCCGTGGAGTTGTCACAGGGGCAATGCCGGCAGGTGGAGCTGGCACGCGCTATTATCACCAGCCCGCCGATTTTGGTGCTGGACGAGCTGACAGCCAATCTGGACGAGGATGCCATTTGGGACTCCTTCCATCTGCTGGAGGAGCTGAACCATCGTGGCACTACGGTAATCATGGCGACCCACGCCAAAATGTTTGTCAATATGATGCGTAAGCGGGTAATTACCCTGGTGGATGGCAGCATCTTCGGCGACGTGCCAAAGGGCCGCTACGGCGACGTGCTTTCCAATCGGGATGACGGAACCGCTGCACGCGGATAGAGAGGAAGGAACACATGGGAAAGAATGTATGGAAAGCGCTGGGCACCGCAGGTGCGCTGCTGCTGTTGCTGGCTGGATGCGGTGAAGCGGAGAAGGCTCCTTCCCTGCCGAACAATTATGTATTCGGCCAGGAGATGCTGCCTGCCATGGGCGAGGAACAAGGCGTCGGCACCGAACAGGGAGTCTCCTGTGAGGTCACCACTGACAGTGAGACAGGAGAAACCATATATACCTATAGTGGCCTGACATCGGGCCAGGAGACCGCTGCGGCGTATCTGGAGGCGCTGGAGACACAGTACGGCTGCTCCGCCATGGATGAGGAAGGTGTGCGCCAATCCAATGCTTCAGCCGCCGACGCAGAGGGCTCGATACTGGTGGGCAAGGATATGGCCGACGGCTCTGGAATTTTGAGTCTGGATATCCAGTGGACAGAAACCACATGCCAGCTGACGGCTTCGATTCTGGAGGGCATGAAACTGCAAGACCCGGCAGAGCCGGAAAAGGAACCCATTGGTGTTACTGCGGCTGTGGCAACGCTGAAGGCCATGACACCGGAGGAGCTGGGAGTTCCGGAGGGAGAGACATATACGGTCTATGCTGATGACGGCTATATCATGGTCGATGATGAAGCATGCTACCGCCTGAAGCTGTACCGCCGGACAGCGGTGGACACACGGGAGATCGTGGGAACCTATCTGATGTCCTTGGATGGCAGTTCGGTCTACCGGGTGAACGAGGACAATCAGGCCGAGCCGTTGAATCGGTCATAAGGGAAGCAGGGAGCGCCGCAATGCAGCGCTCCCTGTTTGATTGTGGACGCCTATTCCAGGCGTCCACTTTTTGTATCAGTTTGCGCCAGCTCTGGAGGTATCTTCCTGCAGCTGGAACCGATCAGCCAGTTCCTTAAGCAGCTGAGCCTGTCCAGACAGCTCTTCGCTGGCGGCGGCACTTTCCTCGGCTGTGGCAGAGTTGGTCTGCACCACGCTGGCAATCTGGTCGATGCCCTCTGTGATCTGGGCAATGGCGTTGGCTTCGTTCATAGCGTTCTCCACCACCTGCTCAATGTAGGTGACGGCGACGCTGGTCAGTTCTTTGCTCTCATCCAGAGTGGCGGTAACCTCCTCGCTGAGACGGCTGCCTTCCTCTACGCTGACAGTGGAGTGTTCAATCAGCTCCTTGGTGTGCTTGGCGGCTTGGTCGGACTTGGAGGCCAGATTGCGGACCTCGTCGGCTACGACGGCAAAGCCCTTACCGGCGTTACCGGCCCGGGCGGCTTCGACCGCAGCGTTAAGGGCCAGAATGTTGGTCTGAAATGCGATGTTTTCGATGGTGGTGATGATCTGGCCAATCTCCTGATGGCCTTCCAGAATGGTAGCCATGGCGTCGCGGAGCTCGTGCATCTTTTCGTTGCTCAGCGTTACCTGAGTACCGGCGGCGTTGGCCTTTTCCTTGGCGGTCTGGGCGGCGGCAGTGTTGTTCTGGACACCGGTGTTGATGTCCGCAACTGTGGCCGACAGCTCCTGAACGGCACTGGCCTGCTCTGTGGCACCCTGGGCCAGGGCTTGCGCGCCGGAGGATACCTGATCGGCGCCGGCGGAAACCTGGGCGGCGGCTGTATCCATCTGACGCAGAGTGTCGTTCAGATTGTATTTAATATTCCGCAGGGAGGTGAGAATCTGAGACATATCCCCTCTGTACAGTTCATAATTCTGAGAAGTGACGCGGAAATTACCCTTTGCCATCTCGCCCAAAACGTGATCGATATCGTGAATCAGGCCGGTCAGTGTTGCCACAATACCGGTGGTGGCAGTGGCAAGAATACCGATTTCATCATCCCGCTGCAGCTGCGGCGCCGGAGTGGTGAGATCGCCCTGGCTCAGCTGCTCCAGACGGCGGGCGCAAACCTGAATGGGCTGGCTGATGCTCCGGGAAATACGGATGGTGATGAGGGAACCGATGATCAATACGGCTACCAAAATGCCAAAAATCAGGAAAATGCTTCTATAGGTGGAGCCCATAAAGTCAGAGGTATAGGCATTAACAGCGATGCTCCAGCCGTCGGTACCGGGAATCGGTGCATAACCAACGCTCTTTTTGACGCCGTCAAGAGAGTAGGAACCCTGACCGGTTTCACCGTTGCGCATTTTTGCATGGATGGCAGCCAGATCAGAGTAGTCGCTGTCGGTCTTGGCTTGTGTCTCGATGTTCTCCTTGGCCACTAAAGAGATGTCCGGATCGGCAATGGTGGTACCGTCGGAGGAGATGACGTAAGCTGCGCTGTTTTCGCTGATGTGAATGGTATTGACAATATTATTCAAGAAGGTTTCTGGCGGGACCACATAGACGACGCCGGCAACGCTGGAGTTCACCTTGCCGTCACGCCATACGGGAGCTGCCACCATGATGGAAAGTTCGCCGGTAATCTTACTGATGGTGGGCGTGGAGATCCAGACTTCGCCGTCCATGGCTTTCTGGAAGTATTCCCGGTCGGCGTAGTTGTTGCCGTCAAACAGGCTGTTGCCGGAGGTGTCCAGCAAATTGCCACGGGCCATGCCGTAGGTGTCTACCCACTGCTGCACAATCTCCTGCTTTTCCGACACAGGCGTACTGTTGCTGAGTTGGGGTACCATACCCAAAGACACGACGGCATTCTCATAGGAAGTCAGCTCAAAATAAACACGTTCAGCGGCCAGAGTGGCAGTGGCTTCTAAATTTTGGCTCAGAAGATTCTGACTGTTGTTAAAATTGGTAAAAATACCGATACCGCCGCAAAGAAGTGCGGCGACGCCAATCATGGATAACACACGAATGGCGATTTTTCGTTGAATGCTTTTCATGGATGTACCTCCCGAAGCGTAAACTAGAACAATAGCTTGAAACTATATACTCTATTTTATTACATCGGCAAAAATCATCAAAAAATAATATGATGACGAAAATATTCCCAAAAGATTTCCAACACAAAAGCGTCTGCCCGGCGGCCATCATCGCAGCAGGGATAGGGCCTGCCGGATAGAATGCTTCATGGCACAACTCCTTTATTACAATACAAAATTTTAAAAAACCGGGAGAAAACCCAGCCAATTCAGTATAATAAGTGCAGTTTCTATACTGTACCATATTATTCATACTTGGTCAATGGGAAAAACAAACAAAGAGGACGGCCTCCGGAAAAGAGACCGTCTCCTGCTTGCTTAGTCTTCGTGGGGCTTGTGGTGGTAAACCTTCAGATTGGGTCCGCTGGTGCCGCTGATAATGGGCCGGGCCGGCGTTTTGCCATGCTTGGCCTTGCCCTGAATTTCCGGGACCGGCGGCTCGTCATTGCGGGGCTGCGTTTCCGTCCAATCGGGCCGCGCCATTCCCTGTTTGGCCATGGGATCGCCTCCTTCCATCCTACCCGGCTATGGGCCGGTTATTCCTAGTATGGCCGGTTTCGGATGGGACATACCCATGGCAGAAGACCGTCAGGCGTTGACGCGGATTTGGTCCAACAGCTGACCGATGGGACCAGTTAACACCAAATCGGCCCGGTCGTCACAGGGCGTGGGCGTTTTGTTGATGAGGACGATATGGCGGCCGGAAAAATAGTCGATGAGCCCGGCGGCGGGGTAAACAGCCAGAGAGGTGCCGCCGATAATCAGCAGGTCGGCGCTGCGAATATCGTGGACCGCGCCTTCAATCACGCGGTTGTCCAGCCCTTCCTCATACAAAACCACATCGGGTTTGACAATGCTGCCGCAGGTACAGGTGGGGACGCCGGTACTGTCGCGGATAAATTCCACCGGATAGGCGGTTTTGCACCGCATGCAGTGGTTGCGGTGAACGGAGCCGTGGAGCTCCCAGACCCGTTGAGAACCGGCCAACTGATGGAGGCCATCGATGTTCTGAGTCACCACGGACCGCAGTTTTCCTGCTGCCTCCAGTTCCGCCAGCTTCCGATGGGCGGCGTTGGGTTTTGCACCAAGACACAGCATCTTGTCCCGATAGAACCGATAAAATTCCTCGGGGTTCCGGTTGAAAAAGCTGCGGCTCAGAATGGTTTCCGGCGGCCAGCGGTACTTCTGATTGTACAGGCCATCCACACTGCGAAAATCTGGTATTCCCGACTCTGTGGATACTCCGGCGCCGCCGAAAAAAACGGTGCAGCGGCTCTCATCAATCCAGCGCTGCAAGGTCTGTAAGGTCTCGTCCATATTCATACGCTCCTCTCCCCTTTTTGGCCAGTGTACCACGAATCGGCCAAGGATACAAGCGGAAGCCTTGCACCGCCATCCCACAAGGCGCATAGGATACGGCCTGGACTGTTCGGGCTTCGTAGACTGGACATTCTACAATGTCAGCAACGGTGCGTATGTGATGGGCCATGGCGGCAGCGCACAATCGCAGCACACATATTGTTCATCGATCTCCTGGGACGAGGCCCAGCCCGGCGACCTGGTATTTTATCCCGATGACAGCCATGTGGGCATCGTGGCAGGCCATGATGAAAATGGTAATGTACTGATTGTCCACTGTACCCCCAGCGGCGGTGTGGTTATTACCGGCCAGGAATATTTTGCAGCCGTCGGCAGACCAACCTTTTATGGAGGTACCTAATGGAATTGTTAGAATTATTGGCTCAGCAAAAGCATTGCAATTATATTT
>DVJJ01000015.1 GCA_018716875.1 Candidatus Avoscillospira avistercoris | reverse complement strand
GCGTCTCTTCCGGAGGTATCCTGGATTGTTTTGGGATTGTGTACGGTGTTTGTGGTGGTGCTCGGCAGCTACAACCTCATGTGCTATACCAAGCTGGTCTATGACGATTCCCGACAGGATGCCATGCTGGAACGAAAGTTCGATACGGCCGGTTTGGGCGTATCCGTCTTTGTCCACGGCGCCAAAAACCAGCTGCTTTCCATTCGCGTTCTCAACAAGAAGCTGTCCCGGGCATTGGAGCAGCCGCAGCCGGATTTGGAAGAGATTCGCGCCTATGTCCGGCAGCTGCACGAACTCAACGAGGGACTGCTGGGACGAATGGACGAGCTGTACCGTACGGTGAAATCCAATTCCATCTCACTGGTTCCGATCTCGTCGCAACAGCTGGCCGAGGCCAGCGTGCGACGGTTCCACGACAAATACCCCAATGCGCCCGTGACGGTGGAGGTACAGTCCCAGCGGCAGGTTCTGGCCGACGAATCCCATCTCAGCGAGGCCGTCTGCAATCTGCTGTGCAACGGCTACGAAGCCGCCGCCCAGCACAGCCCGACGCCGCAGGTGGCCCTCCGCATCCGCAACGAGCGCATGTGGACCATTGTTTCTGTGGAGGACAACGGCCCCGGCATTCCGCCGGAAACCCGCAACCACATTTTTGACCCGTTTTTTACCAGTAAAAATACCAATTACAACTGGGGCATGGGTCTGTATTACGTCCGTAAAATCGTTCGCAGCCACCTGGGGCGGCTGCGGCTGGAAAATCGAACCGGCGGGGGCACCGTTTTTCTGATTCTGCTGCCCGCATACGACGCACGCAGAAGGGAACGTGAACCATGAGCCAACCCATTCGCATTCTGGTCGCAGAGGACTTACCGCTGCTGCGGGAGGACTTTTGCGACACCCTGGCTGCGCAGGAGGATATGGAAGTGGTGGGCAGCGCCGCCACCGGCGCGGAGATTGTGGCGCTGGCCGCACAGGTCCCCTGCGACGTGATCTTGATGGACATAGAAATGGAAACCGTGGATGCCGGTATCCGGGCCGCCGAGGCCATTTTGCTGGAGCATCCCCAAATCAAGATCATCTTTTTAACGGCCCACGAGACCAACGACATGATTACCAGCGCCATGGGAACCGGAGCCGTGGACTATGTGGTCAAAGGCTGCGAGGAGGCGCATCTGCTGGAACATGTCCGGAAAACGTTTGCCGGTCATACGGAGCTGGACCCCCGCATCCATGCCACGGTCCTGGAGGAATACGCCCGGCTGCGCCGCAGCGAGCGCTCTCTGATCTTTTTTATCAATAATGTGGCCCATTTGACGCCTACGGAGCGGGAGCTGGTAAAGCTGCTGCTCCAGGAGAAAAAGGTGGCGGAAATTGCCCGGCTGCGCTGCGTGGAGGTGGTCACCATCAAAACGCAGATCAAAGGACTGCTGCACAAATTCGGGTGTACCCGCACGAAGGAAATCGTAAAAATGATCCGCCAAATGAACCTGGAACACCTGTTCCAATGATCTTTTAGGAGGTACTGTAATGGATTACTATCATCTGTCTGCCGCGGAACTGGGCAAGGGCGCCAAGCTCCCCATTGTCAAGCTGGGCGACTCCGGCGAGGTTTTTTATGAGCTGGCCCGGGAGATGTGCGACGAAATCCGCCGCAACAATGCGGCAGGGAAGCGGACGGTATTCATCTGCCCTGTGGGCCCCGTGGGACAGTATCCCATTTTTGTCCGGCTGGTCAACAAAGAAGGGCTGTCCCTGCGGAACTGCTGGTTCCTGAACATGGACGAGTACCTCACCGACGACGGTCAGTGGATTGCAAAGGATGACCCCCTTTCGTTCCGTGGTTTTATGGAGCGGGAGGTATACAGCAAGATCGATCCGGCTCTGGTGGTGCCGGAGGCGCAGCGTATCTTCCCGGACCCCAATGATCTGGGCCGTATCCCGGCGCTGATTGAGGAACTGGGCGGTGTGGATATCACCTTCGGCGGCATTGGCATCACGGGCCATCTGGCCTTCAACGAACCGCAGCCCCAGCTGACAGCGGAGGAATTTGCCCAGCTGACTACCCGCGTCCTGGATATCGCGCCGGAGACCCGGGCCACCAATTGCATCGGCGATTTGGGAGGCGCTCTGGAGGATATGCCCAGAAAGTGCGTCACCATTGGCATGAAAGAAATTCTGTCGGCCCGGAAACTCCGTCTGGCCGTGTTCCGTGACTGGCACCGGGCCGTGTGCCGTCGGGCGGCCTATGGCGACGTTACTGCGTCGTTCCCCGCCACCCTGGCCCAGAACCATCCCGATGCCCGGCTGTATGTCAACGCCAACGCGGCCCAACGGGCCTATTGAGAGGTTTTTCCCATGAACAACACCTTTTTTCTGAAAAACGGCACGCTGCTTTCGGAGGGAGCCATGGTCCCGCTGCACATGGCTGTGGAAAACGGCGTCATTACCGCCTTGACCACCGACGGTACCAACCCCAAGGGGCTGCCGGAGGTGGATGCGGCGGGATTGCAGATTCTGCCCGGCTTCCTGGACCTCCACACCCACGGCGCTGCCGGAGTGGACGTCAATGCCGCCGATGTGGACGGGCTGCGGACCATTGGACGGTTCTTTGCCTCCCAGGGCGTCTCCGGCTGGCTGTGCTCCATTCTCACCGACACCGTGGAACAGACTCTGTGGTGCATTGAGCAGGCCCGGCAGGTCATTGAGGGCGGCCCTTATGACGGCGCGCCCCTGCTGGGCATCCACCTGGAAGGTCCCTGCCTGTCCACCGAGTACAAGGGGGCCATGCCGGAGCATCTGCTGATGCACGAGGCCAACTACGATCTCTTTGCCCGGTATCAGACTGCTGCCAACGGCCACATCCGCTATGTGACGTTGTCGCCGGAGATTCCCGGCGTGGTGGAGCTGGTGCCCCGGCTGACGGCCCTGGGCATGGTCTGCGCCATGGGCCACAGCGGCGCGGGCTACGACTGCGCCATGGGCTGCATCCATGCGGGCGTCCGCTCCGTGACCCATTTGGGCAACGCCATGCGGCTGTTCCATCAGCATGACCCGGCTGTTTTCGGCGTGGCTCTGGAGAGCGACGCCTATGTGGAGGCCATCTGCGATGGCCGCCATCTCCATCCCGGCACGGTCCGGCTCTACTGTAAGGCCAAGGGAATGCACAGAATGCTGGCAGTCACAGACTCCATCATGGCTGCCGGACTGCCGGACGGCCAGTACAAGCTGGGCGTCAACGACGTCATTGTGAAAGACGGCGACGCCAAGCTACCCAACGGCGTCCGGGCCGGGTCCACTCTGACTATGGCCCAGGCCCTGCGGAATCTGCTGGTCTTTACCCGCCGCCCCCTGGAGCAGATCGCCCCCATGCTGTCGGAGAACCAGGCCCGTCTCATGGGCTGGCCCTCCAAGGGCCGTCTGGCCGTGGGCTGCGACGCCGATCTGGTTTTGCTGGACGGGGCCTGCCAGGTGGTGCAGACCTTCGCCGCCGGTCATTCCGTCTACACCCGTCCCAACTGCTGAAAGGAGAATCGTCATGCCACTGGTATCCATGCGCCCCGTTCTGGAGGCCACCGTTGCCCACGGCTATGCCCAGGGCGCTTTCAATGTCAACGCCGTCGCCCAGGCCGAGGCCGTTATCGCTGTCCATGAGATGTTCCGTTCTCCCGCCATTTTGCAGGGCGCCGACCTGGCCAACGCCTTTATGGGCGGCCGGACGGACTTTCAGAACGGCACCCTGGAGGACAAAAAGCGTGGCGCGAAAAATATTGCCGACGCGGTCAAACGTTTTGCCGCCGACAGCCCGATCCCGGTGGTGCTCCATCTGGACCACGGCAAGAACTTTGACTCCTGTGTGGCAGCCATTGAGGGCGGCTATACCTCCGTCATGATCGACGGTTCGTCCCTGCCCTTTGAAGAAAACGTGGAGCTGACCCGGGAGGTTGTCAAGTACGCCCATGCACGCGGCGTCAGCGTCGAGGGCGAACTGGGCGTTCTGGCCGGTGTGGAAGACCATGTGTTTGCCGCCACGTCCACCTATACAAATCCGCTGTCGGCGGTGGAATTCTTCCGAAAGACCGGTGTAGACGCCCTGGCCATCAGCTATGGCACCATGCACGGCGCCAGCAAGGGCAAAAACGTCAAGCTGCGCCGGGAAATTCCCATTGCCATCAAAGAGTGCATGAATCACGAGGGCATCTTCGGTGTTTTGGTGTCCCACGGCTCCTCCACGGTGCCACAGTACATTGTTCAGGAGATCAACGCCCTGGGCGGCAACATCCAGAACGCCTACGGCATTTCCAAGGAGGAGCTGAAAGCCGCCATTCCCTGCGGTATCGGCAAGATCAATGTGGATACGGATATCCGTCTGGCCGTCACCCGCAATCTGCGGGAGCTGTTCCGGGACCACCCGGAGCTGAAAAACGACGACCGCGTCGGCGGCATTTGGACGCTGCTGGATGAAAAGCGGGAGGCCTTCGATCCCCGCGCCTTCCTGCCGCCCATTATGGATACGGTCATGTACGGTACCGGCGACGACGGCACCGTGGCCCTGGTCACCGACGCCATCCGCCGCGGCGTCCAGGAGGCCGTGGGCACCCTCATTGTGGAATTCGGCAGCGTGGGCCGCGCCCCTCTGGTGGAGTATGTAACGCTGGAGGAAATGGCAGAGCGCTACCGCAAGGAGGGATAAGCCATGGAGGAAATCACCCTCTCACTCATCGACCGGAAAAACGTCATCGCCCCCGGCGAGCTGGAAGCCCGCATGAACCGGGCGGCCCCGCTGCTGGCAGAGGTCGTGGCCGGAGAAGCCCGGTATCAGCCGTTCCTGGGCTGGCACTCCGTGGACGAATCCGCCGGGCCGGAGCGGGTCCGCTGGCTCCGGCAGCAGGCCGACCGGGTCCGGGCCGACGGCGACGCCCTGGTGGTCATCGGCATTGGCGGCTCCAACCAGTCCTCCCGGGCCGCCATCAAGGCGCTGCGGCCCAAGGACGGCCCGGCCATTCTCTGGGCCGGCAACACCATTTCCGCCTGTGAAATGGCCCGGACCCTGGAGGAACTGGACGGTTACCAGTCCATCTACATCGACTGCATTGCCAAAAACTTTGAGACCCTGGAGCCGGGCATCACCTTCCGGATGCTGCGCCAGTATCTGGAGAAACGTTACGGCCCCGAGGATGCCGCCCGGCGGATTTTCGCCGCCGGTACGCCCGGTTCCAGCCTGGAACAGCTGTGCATCGATTACGGCTACACTTTCCTGGAGTTCCCGGAGCGGGTGGGCGGCCGGTTCTCCGTCGTCAGCGACGTGGGCCTGTTCCCCATGGCCGTGGCCGGTATCGACATCATGGCCATCACCGACGGTATGCGCCATATGCGCGACCGCCTCTTTTCGGAACCGGCCCAGAGCAATCTGGCCCTGCGCTACGCCTGTATTCGCAAGCTGATGCTGGAGCGGGGCTACAGCCTGGAAATGCTGTCCTTCTTTGAACCCCGCCTGGATTATTTCGCCAAATGGTGGGTCCAGACCTTTGCCGAAAGCGAGGGCAAGAATAATACGGCCCTCTATCCGGTGGTGGCCTCCAACTCCGAGGACCTGCACGCCACGGGCCAGTTTGTCCAGCAGGGAAGTCCCATTCTGTTTGAAACCTTCCTGCAAGTGCGTCAGCGGGACGCCTCTGTGATCTTCCCCCACGACGATAAGAAGGATTATTTCGACTATCTGGAGGGCAAGGACTTCTGGGATATCAACGACATTGCCCGGAAGGCCACCATGGAGGCCCACAGCGAACGGGGCATTCCGTGCCTCAATTTCTCGATCCCTGCCATCGACGCCCACACATTGGGCCAGCTCTATTACTTCTTCCTCTTTGCCTGCTATCTCTCCTGCAAGCTGCTGGGCGTCAATCCCTTTGACCAGCCCGGCGTGGAGAACTACAAGGGCTATATGTTCAAGAATCTGGGAAAACCGGAGGGTATGCAATGAAACATCTGTTTTTAAATCTCAAGCGATTCGACATTCCTGTGGAACTGGGCGGCGTCAACCGTCTGGCCGCTCCGGCGGAGTGGGGCAAGGTCATCGTGGAACAGACCCAGGCGGGTCTTGGGGGCTACCGTACCGACGAAGCGGAGTTCGTGGACTTCTTTCCCGAGGCCCATCTGATTCCTGCCGCCGCCGCTCGTACCGAGGACAGTCCTGTGCAGATTGGCTGCCAGGGCGTCTACCGGGACGATACGGCTGTGGGCGGCAATTTCGGCGCCTTTACCACCAACCGTCCAGCCCATGCCGCCGCCGCCCTGGGCTGCGGCTGGACGTTGATCGGCCATTGTGAGGAGCGCAATGACAAGGCCGGTATCCTGGCCGAGGCCGGTGTGGTGGACCCCGCCGCCGTCAACCGGCTGCTGAACCGGGAGATTCTGGCGGCCCAGGCCGCCGGACTGCGGGTGCTCTACTGCATCGGCGAAAAGAGCGAGGAGCAGGAGCAATGGCAGCAGGTCCTGGGCCAGCAGCTGGAAGTGGGCCTCCAGGGGGCCGATTTGAGCCGGGTGGTCATTGCCTATGAGCCCATCTGGTCCATCGGACCCGGCAAGACCCCAGCCGACAAGCCGTACATTGAAAAAATTGCCCGCTTCGTCAAGGAGCGCACCGGCGGCCTGGACGTGGTCTACGGCGGCGGTTTGAAATCCGACAACGCCGCCATGCTGGCTTCGATTGATGACATTGACGGCGGCCTTATCGCCTTGACCCGCTTTTCCGGGGAAATCGGTTTTTATCCGCAGGAATATCTGGAGATCATCCGGCTCTATCTGGGCCACTGATATGGGAGGAATGACAAATGAAACTGGAGTTTGAATACGGTCAGGGCTTCATGAGCGCCGAGCTGCCGGACAACACCGATGTGTTTATTCCCGGCGTCACCGTACCCGATCCCCCCTGCATCGAGCAGACCTGGGAAGCCCTGTACGAAGCCACCCTGCACTCCATCCGCAATCCCATCGGCATGGAACCCTTGAAGGACCTGGCCGCCCCCGGCAAGACCGTGGTCATCGTCATCCCCGACATCGTCAAGGGCGGCAATCAGCCCACCTCCCACCGGAAGGTGGCCATCCGGGCCTGCCTGGATGAGCTGTACAGCGCCGGTGTGCGTCAGCAGGATGTGCTGCTGCTGTTCTCCAACGGCCTCCATCCCCGGGCCACCGTGGCGGAAATGCGCACCATCCTGGGTCCCGAGCTGTTCAACGAGTTCTATCCTACAGGGCAGATCACCAGCCATGACAGCGAGGACTATGACCATCTGGTGGATTTGGGCTATACGGCCCAGGGCGACCACGTCATCATGAACAAGTACGTCTATGACGCCGATATTGCCGTTCTCATCGGCCACACCCAGGGCAATCCCTACGGCGGTTACTCCGGCGGCTACAAGCACTGTGCCACCGGCATCAGCCACTGGCGGTCCATCGCCGCCCACCATGTGCCCCAGGTCATGCACCGGCAGGACTTTGTACCCGTGTCCACCTCCAGCGAAATGCGCCACAAGTTCGACCAGCAGGGTATGCACATGGAAGAGAAAATGGGCACGAAGTTCTTCTGCTGCGACGCTGTGCTGGATACCAAGTCCCGTCAGATCGAGATCAACTCCGGCTGGGCCAAAGAGATGCAGCCCATCTCCTGGAAAACCGCCGACAAGCGTACCTATGTCCACTGGGCCGAGAAGAAGTACGACGTGGTGGTGTTCGGTATGCCCACCAATTTCCACTACGGCAACGGTATGGGCACCAATCCCATTCAGATGATGCAGGCCCTTTCGGCCCAGGTCATCCGCCACAAGCGCATCCTCTCCGACCGGTGCGTGTTCATTGTCTCCAGCATCTGCGACGGCTACTTCCACGACGAGCGCTGGCCCTATCTGCGGGAGCTGTACGAGATGTTCCAGCATGACTATATGAACATTCTGCCGGATATGAACCGCTACGGCGAGTATTTCGGCACCAACGCCGAGTACATCCGCAAGTACCGCTTTACCAACGCTTTCCACCCCTTCCACGGCTTCAGTATGATGAGCTGCGGCCATCTGGCCGAGGAGCATACCAGCGCCATTTATATCGTCGGCGCACGGGAACCGGGCATTGCCCGTGGTATGGGTCTCAAGACCCGCGCCACCTTTGAGGAGGCCCTGGAGGATGCCAAGAAGAAGTTTGTGGGTCCCAACCCCAACATTCTGGCCCTGCCCCAGACCTTCACCACGGCGGCGGTCCACCTGTGCATGAAGGACCCCAGCCAGAACAGCCACAGCCGCGACGGCGCAACGGGCCATCCCTGCTGCGGATAAGCTCCACGGATAAAAATAAAATGACGAACTCCGCTGCGAGTTCGTCATTTTATCGTTTCGGCCAGCACCCAGAACAGGGCTGCAAATTCCGCCGGAGTGGCGTCTTCGGTAACCAGAAAGTCCACGGTGTCCGACTGGCGGGTAATCCGGCCTACGGGTGTGGTCTCCCGCAGAATGGCCGTCTGCCCGGTTTCTGCCGCCGTCAGCGTCAGGGCGGCGTTGCCCCAGCGCAGGGAGAGGGTGGCATATCCATCTCGCTGCGCAGTCCCGCAGTCGCCTGCTGCGCCAAGAATGAAAAAGCAGTCCGGAACAGGCGTTGTTATGGTCAGCAGCACCCGCTCCATGGGGTCGGTTACCAGCACCGCAGCGCCCTTCCGGCGGATATAGGCTGCCGGAAGGGACTGGGCGTTGGAGAGCCGGTGAAGTTTGTTGCCCCGCTGCACGGTCCAATGCTTCATGGGTTTGTCGTTACCGTACCAGGCCCACCAACAGATTGCCCACGCCACAGAGCACCATCACCAGAATGGGATTCCATTTGAGCTTTCTGAGGGCGAAAAACGCCGCGACAAACAGGACAACGCCCACCCAGTTGACAACCTCCAATGCCATAGCCTGACCGCCGAATACGACCTGTAACAGGATGGACAGACTGGCGGATGCAATCAAGGCCACCACAGCCGGCCGCAGGCTGGCCAGGATGCTTTGCAGCAGGGACAGGGACTTGTAGCGATAGTAGATGAACGCCAGCAGAGAAACAATAAACAGCGAGGGGAGAATACAACTGAAGGTGGCGATGAGCGCGCCGGGCAGTCCCGCAATGCGGATGCCCACAAAGGTGGCGGAGTTGACGGCGATGGGGCCGGGCGTCATTTCCGCAATGGTGATCAAATCGGTGAATTCGCTCATGGTCAGCCAGGCGTGGTGCTGCACCACCTGGGCCTGAATCAGGGGCATGGCCGCGTAACCGCCGCCGATGGAGAACAGACCGATCTGAATAAAGCTCCAAAACAGTTGCAGATAGATCATTGGCGTTCCTCTTTTCTCTTGCGGTCATACATGGCAAGGAGAATGCCGATGGCTGCCGCGCCCAGAATGATGTAGATGACGTTGACGCCATAGACAAAGGTGGCGATGAAGGCTGCCGCCATGATGGCCAGATGGATGATGGACTTGGTTTTCACCACATTGGCGCCCAGTCCTACCACCACATCGAGGATGACGGCCGCGACACCGGCCTGCATACCCTTAAGAACCAGGGCCACATAGGTGTTGGCGGCAAAGGCGGCGTAGAAGAAAGAAATCACCGACAGGATGACCATGGGGGGAATGATGGTGGCAAGAACCGCCACAGCCATACCGGGGAAACCGGCAACGCGCCAGCCTACCAGAATGGCTGCGTTGACCGCAATGGCGCCGGGAGAGGACTGGGCCAACGCCGTCAGATCCAACATCTCGGTTTCATCGATCCAATGCAGTTCATCCACGAACTTTTTCTTCATAAACGTGATAATGACAAAACCGCCGCCAAAGGTAAAGGTGCTGATATACAGCATGGTAAAGAACAGTTTGCGCAACGCGCCTTTTTGTTTTGTTGATTCTGGCACTGTCTCATCGCTCCTTTCATTGCACTTATTATACGGCTTCCCAATTATTTCGTAAAATGCTATTATTTTATATAGTTCATAACGATATTGGTATGATAAAAATGGGGATGGAACCATGACATTACGCCATATGCAGATATTCCAAGCGGTCTATCAAAAAAAGAGCATCACCCGGGCCGCCGAGGCGCTGTGTATGACACAGCCGGCGGTTACCCGGGCCATTCGGGAGCTGGAGACGTATTACGGTGTACGGCTCTTTGACCGCATCAACCGCAGACTCTATGTGACAGAGGTCGGAACACGTCTCTATACCTACAGCCTGCACATTCTCAATTCCTTTGACCAGTTGGAAAAGAATCTGCGAAACTGGGAGGAACTGGGGACTCTGCGCATCGGTACGACCCTCACCATTGGCAATGTGCTGCTGCCTCAGGTGCTGTGCCGGTTCCGCCGACAGCACCGCCAGCTGCAGGTCCGGGCCACGGTTGCCACCGGGCAGACGCTACAAACGGCATTGGTTGACAATCAGCTGGATTTTGCCGTGGTGGAAGGGACGATTTATCACGAAGACCTGCTCTCCCGCCGAATCGCAGATGATCGTTTGGTGATGATTCTGCCGCCGGACGACGGCCGGGGGTCGTGCTCCGGGCTGTGTCTGGGGGACTTCCGGCACGACGCGTTCATTCTGCGCAATCCCGGCAGCATGAGCCGGTCCTTTGTGGACCACATTTTCGCAATGCACGGGATTGCGCTGGACCCCATTATGGAGAGTGTCAGCACACAAGCCATCCTGCAAGCAGTCCACGCGGGCCTGGGAATTTCGATTTTGCCCCGGCAGTTGGTGCAGCAGGCCATTGACAGTGGTATGGTGACGGCCGTGGTACTGACGGACGAGTCCTTCGTGCGGGAAAACCATATCGTATGGCATCGGCAGAAGTTTTTGACACCGTCAGCACTGGAGTTGATGGACTGCTTTGAGACATGCTCACAGATGATGCTCAATCCGGAGGAAGCACGGTAATTACTCATTAGCGGCCGAGTCGAACATCGACCCGGCCGCCGGCAGGTAGGTAAATATTCCGTCAGTGAGCATACTGGGATGCTGCATGCAGCGCCATGGATTGTGTCGCAGATCAGCCGGTTCTTTTGGCGACGATCAAGGGACAGACCGCGCTTTCGGTCAGATTGCGGGAGCGGGGAACGTTAATCAATCCCTACCCGGATACCGCCGGAACGCTCGGATGGCTGTAGAATGACAGTGACAGGCTGGCCTGGTGACCATTCAAAAGCATAGGATTCACCGGAGGCCTGGCCGATGAAGGTTTTCCAATTCACGTCCACCTTTACCTGTGGATCACAGGCTCCATTTCCAATCCAGCAGATGACTGCGTCAGGATCTACAGAGATGGCGTTCTGTGTTCCGACATTACTGATGACAATGGGATTGCCATCGGACAAAACCGCGACGTATGACTCTCGACCTCGACCGGTTATAAAAGTGGTGGCCAAGCCTTTTTGCGATAAGATGCCGACACCGATAAAGCGGACCGTATAATCACAGTCCTGTGTGAAGGCCAAGAGATTTTCTGATTCCACGGAAATGGATTCCCCAGGTTCCAGGTGGTAAATGACCACATGACGGCCGTAACTGGCATAATAGGTGACAGAGTCGCCGCTGAACATCACTTTCATCAGCGGGATATTTTCTCCGGTGGCACGACGGATCAATGATCCGAGGGCTGCCTGCGCAAAACCGGTCTGAGGACCCAGCAGAAGCTTTTCAAAGCGATAATTTTTCCCGTGTTGGCTTTCTCCGGCGATAAACGCGCCGGCTTTGGCAATCAAAGTATCGCTCCCGCGGCAGGTAACTTTTAATGTTAATTCGTTAATGGTTTCAAATGTCAGCAAGGTCTGTCCCTCCTCAACTAATTTCTACGCCATAGATGGCGCATTGACCGGCTAAATCCTGGCTTACACCGTTGCCGACAGGATTGAATTTCCATTGCTGATTATGCAGATAGAGTTCACCAATGGTCATGGAAGTCACATTGCTGTAATAGTCGGCCATTTGATAACTTAAAAGCTCTTTGTGGTCGTCGGAGGATAAAATCCGGATATACGCATCCCGTATCATGCTGAAATTCAGCTTCTGCTCCAGCGCCTCATGTATGGTCAACACCAGGGCGATTTTACAGATGCGGGTATCCAGACGGGACAAATCCACATCGATGTGCTGACGGTCGCCCCCTGCGGGTTCGCTATGGAACAAAACGCTGCGGTCGGGGCTTTGGTTCTGACCGTAAAAAACAAACCAGTCATCACCGGGAACGCGGTTATTGCTGGTCAGTAAAAATGCCGATACATCCACATCACAGCGGGGATTTGTGACGGACCAGCCTACGCCAATCGTCAGCCTGGGACGTGCGCCTGAGAGTGCAAGGGCAGTTTTCTGACCTTTTTGCAGTGGATGCAGCAGGGGAGGCACGGGGAACGGCGTGACAGACTGAGGCGCGGGGACAGGCTGAGGAACGGGGGCTGGACGTGGAGAAGCGGAAGAAGAACCAAGCGGCTGCGAAGCGCGTCCACGATTCAGACTGGCAACCGTATGGCGGCTCACAGCAGTGGAGGTCGTTTGATTCAAAGAGGGAAGATTACTGCGCGTCCATGGCGTGGAGGTGCGATTGGCGACAGGCATCATAAAAATTCCTCCCGACAGATTGGGCATCCGGGAACGAATACCGTACATTTTAGCAAGAGATGAGAAGCCCGGTTGATGTGGCGAGTTGATGCATTCTGATAGCATTGGCGCTGCTGCCCACCCACATGGTAAAGCACCGACTGAACATGCGGCAATGCCGTCAGCCATCACAATGCTCCCAGCGGTTGGGAAGGTGAGATCATTATATAATAAAGCAAAAAAGTTGTAAATCATCAATGAACAAACCTGTAATAAAATCAGAAAAACAAGAGGGCTTGCCGTCTGCCGGTGCAGATGACAAGCCCTTTTTATGATAGAGATTTTTCAATATGGGGACGGGGCTGCTTGCTTTGGACGGGACACAGTTTGCCAAAACGGTTTTTCAGCTGCGCAGGGCCGCGTCTACCTGCCCTGCGCATTCTGTCGGCCCACCGGGCGCAGAACGGCCGGATTGCCGGATTGTGGAATACTCCGTCACCACCTGGGTCGGCAACCTGACGCGGTTCCATATCAAGGTGGATGTTCCCTGTCAGCACATCGAAGGATAGCATTCGACATCTGCCACTCGACGGCGCGCCAAGCCAAAGATCAATGGGGAGTTTGTGCAAGGTCTGGAGGCTGTGCATGGGCGCAACCATCAACGGAGATCATAGGGAATCCAACACATAACCGGAAGATTTTGCAAATTGCTGGACAGGCGGCGGAATCTGCGGTATGATAATTCCATTCTGTCCAATGCTGCGAGCGGCCCGGCAGCCGCGTGGAATCGTACCCCAGCCGATGCGCTCATGGGAAGCATTCCGCCGCAGCAAGGTGCAAAAGAGAATGGAGGAGTTTTTTTATGATCAAAGTACCCAAATATGCCATTCCAGCTATTTTCATTGCCGTTGTGGTGTCTGTGGGTCTGATGCTGCTCAGTACCACCCTGTACCGGCAGTATACGAACCGGGTCACCTATCCGGCCTACATGGAAAGCCTGCAACTGGAGCCGGGAGACATCGGCGCAGAACCCACTGCCGATACCCCGCTGGCGACCTCTATTGCCGAATTTGAAGCCATGGATACTACGTTGTTCTACACCATCGGACGCCTGCGTGATACGCCCTATGTCATCGACGGTAAAAACTATTATGAACTGGAGCTTGAAAACGAGGAGAGTGTTCTGGTCCGCGTGGACTGGGACTCCACGGAACTTCTGGAATCCCCCATGCGGAGGATGCCGGTGGGCCGGTGGGTCCCGCTGACGGAGGAGCAAATAGCCCAGGTGGATTGCCCCTATCTGGATGTGGAAGACCACTATTTGGATATGAAGGGCGATTTTGACAAGGTGATGACGGAAGGCGAATACTTTGTCTCTCGTCCCCTGTATGGCTATTTTGAGAAAGGAACCGTTATCCTGATGCTGGTGCTGTACATTGTGCTGTGCATTGTATTCCGCAAGCGGAGCATTGAAAAACAGCGCAGAAACGCCCAGCGCTGACGGCGCAAAGTCCATATGCTAAGTTTTTCGGGGGTGCTGCCCAGTGCAGCACCCCCGTTCTTTCAGGTTGGGACTGTATGTAGCTTATTTCAGCTTTCCGTGGTACATATCGCTGAAAATGCCGTCCTGTTCGATCAATTCCCCATAGGTACCGCTCTGGACAATGCGGCCGCCGTCCATGACGATAATGCGGTCGGCGTTTTTCAGCGTGGTGAGCCGGTGGGCGATGGAGAGCACCGTCATACCGGTCTCCTTCATCAGCTGCTCGATGGCGCTTTGAATCAGCCGTTCCGAGGTGTTGTCCAGCGCCGAGGTGGCTTCATCCAGAATCAGAATTCCCGGCTTCCGCAAAAAGATTCTCGCAATGGCAATGCCCAGAAACATGCCGTGGGGGATGGACAGGTCCAAATCGTGGAGAATCACCTTGTCCGGATGATAGGCAAAGCACAGCTGTCGTAATTCGATGGCGGTTTCCGGGGGTGTCGCCGGGGCAGACTGGGCCGATTCCACGGGCAGGAAGGAAAAATCACAGGGAATCTCCGCCAAACGGAAATAGTCCTCGGCCAGTACCATGCTCTCCGACAGTTCATCGAGAATGCGGTGCAGTTCCTCCAGGGGCTTGAGCAGCTGATTGAAGCAGAGATAGGAGGTCAGAACGGCGCCGGAACTGATAACGTTTTGCGTGGCCAAATAGGCCGAAACGCCGATCATCAGTACGGTAAATACCGCTTCGTTGAGAAATTTAAGACAGTCGTATTTGGCCATCTGAACGTGGTGGCGCATTTCCTTGGCCCGCAAGAACTCCGATTTCCGGTCAAATCGCGCCTGTTCCAACGACACACTGTCAATGATGCGGATAACCTCAATCCCGTTTAGCAGCTCCACGATGGAGCCGTCCATGGCCGCCTTGGTTTCCAGCAGCTCCACCCGGATGCCCCGCTGGGTGCTGATTTGGCGGAATACAATGGCGATACCAATGGGGACCACCAGCAGCATAGGCAGGGCCAGCACCGGCGGCAGGGTGGTGACGATCACCACTACGGCGGCCACACTGTTTAAATATGGCCGGGGCCAGGTCCATAAACAGGAGCTTTTCCAGCTTCACTGTGCCATCCAGACAGCGGTTCAATCGTCCGTGGATGTTTCCCGTCATGGTCTCCTTGAAAAAGGCCAGAGGTGCCCGCAGCAGCGAGACAATGACCAGCCCACGGGCTTTCTTTTCCAGTTTGGTGGCTGTGTCCTCCACCAGCAGTCTCCGGCCGACCTTCAAAAGTTCATTGACCACGGTGACCACAAGAATGGCGCACAAAATGGGGACAATCTTCAAAAAATCCAGGGAATTTTGTTGGAGAATGTCATCGGTCAGCCAACCGATGGCCTTGGGCGTAAACTGGGTCAGGGCCGCCGATACGGCCATCACCAGCAGAATCAGGGCAAAGGCCTGTTTCTGTCTCCGCTCCAACAGTCCATAGATTTTTTTGAAAATGGCGAAAACTTGTTGATTCTTTTTCATGGGGACCGCCTCCGGAACCTTCTGTTCTGCCATTTACTGTAACAGATATTTTGCTGTTTCACAAGCCTGTATCCACCGGTGAAGAGAAAACATGCTGGCGATTTGGAATGGTACGGCGGTACGGTGCCGCATAAAATACAGTAAACGGGAATTCCGGCAGGTTGAACA
>DVJJ01000174.1 GCA_018716875.1 Candidatus Avoscillospira avistercoris | reverse complement strand
GGATGCCTGCGTTCAATATGGAGTAAAGCGCTTTATTTTGATTTCAACTGATAAAGCGGTTAACCCAACGAATATTATGGGGGCCACTAAGAGAATGGCTGAATTACTCGTGCAGTGCATGAACGACCAGGGAGGTTGTGAAATGGCGGCCGTCCGCTTTGGCAATGTGTTGGACTCCAATGGTTCGGTAGTGCCGACATTCCGGCGGCAGATTGAATCCGGTGGTCCTGTGACTGTGACAGATCGGGAGATGCGGCGGTATTTTATGACCATTCCAGAAGCTGTATCACTGGTACTGTCGGCAGGGACACTGGCCAAGGGAGGCGAGATCTTTGCGCTGGATATGGGTAAGCCCATTCGCATTTATGATTTGGCCTGCACGATGATTCGACTGGCTGGTTACGAACCGGAAAGAGACATTCCTATTGAGATTATCGGTCTGCGCCCAGGCGAGAAAATGTTTGAGGAAATCGTATTGGAGGGAGAACGAGTAGATCGTACCAGCCACGATCAAATCTTTGTCATGCATGGGAATCGCCGTTCGTCGGAAAGCATTTTGACAGCTGTAGCTTTGCTGAAACAGTATTTAGAGGACCAACGGATAGAAGATGCAAAGGAACTGGTATTTCAAACGATTCAAGATGACGATCAGGGGACGATGAAATGAACAAACGGATTTTTTTGGCCTCTCCCCACATGAGCGGAGAGGAGATGCCATATATCCAGGAGGCGTTTGACACCAACTGGATTGCGCCGTTGGGAAAAAACGTAGACCAGTTTGAAAAGGAACTGGCGGCGTATGTGGGCATTGGCTACGGTGCAGCGCTGATGTCTGGAACGGCCGCGTTGCATCTGGCCGTCAAGCTGGCCGGCGTACAGCGGGGGGATATCGTGTTCTGTTCGGATCTGACCTTTGCGGCAACGGTCAATCCCGTTTGCTACGAAGGCGGCGTCCCGGTGTTTATCGACAGCGAGACGGAGTCCTGGAATATGAACCCGGAGGCGCTGGAGCAGGCGTTTGCCAAATATCCGCAGTGCCGGTGCGTCATTGTAGCCAATCTCTATGGGACGCCGGCAAAGCTGGACGCCATTCGCTCCATTTGTGATGCCCATGGCGCCGTGCTGATTGAAGACGCGGCAGAGAGTTTGGGCGCCACGCTGCATGGGAAACAAACGGGAACCTTTGGACGGTTTAATGCCGTATCCTTTAACGGCAATAAGATCATTACCACATCAGGCGGTGGTATGCTGCTCAGCGATGAGGAGTGGGCCATTGTCAAGGCGAGATTTTGGGCTACCCAGGCTAGAGAGCCGGCTCCGTGGTATGAGCACCGGGAAATCGGCTACAACTACCGGATGAGCAACATTGTTGCCGGCATTGGCCGGGGACAGCTGCGGCACTTGGAGGAGCATGTGACGGGAAAAACGGCCATTTACCGGCGGTATCAAGAGGGGCTGCGAAATTTACCGGTAACGATGAACCCTTACCTGCCGGACAGCACGCCAAATTTCTGGCTCAGCTGCCTGACCATTGGACCGGACAGCGCGGTCACGCCGGAACAGATTCGCCTGGCGCTGGAAGCGGAGAATATGGAGAGCCGCCCTATTTGGAAGCCCATGCACATGCAGCCGGTCTTTGCGGAAAATGACTTTATTACGGCGGGAACTGTCGTGGATGAAGCAATCTTCGCGACAGGTCTGTGCTTGCCTTCGGATTTGAATATGACGCCCCCGGAGCAAGAACGGGTGATCAATACAATTCGGGAGTGTTTCCACTAAAATGAACGGAACGGCTGTAAAGATACGGCACAAGCCGTATGGACCCTATGAACGATTAGTAAAACGCCCGGTAGACTGCTTATGTGCGCTGTTTGCGCTGATTATATTCTCATGGCTTCTGGCCATTGTGGCCATTCTGGTGCGGTTCAAGCTGGGAAGCCCTGTGATCTTCTGTCAGGAGCGGCCGGGCAGGGAGGAAAAAATTTTTAAGCTCTATAAATTCCGCACCATGACGGATGCACGCGATGGAGACGGCAATCTGTTGCCGGACGAAGTCCGCCTCACCAGATTCGGAAAACTGCTGCGTGCCACCAGCCTCGACGAGCTGCCGGAGTTATGGAATATCCTAAAAGGGGATATGTCCATCGTCGGACCCAGACCGCTATTGGTCAAGTACATCCCGCTGTACAATGAAACACAGCGGCACCGCCATGACGTCCGTCCCGGACTGACCGGGCTGGCCCAGGTTCATGGCCGCAATGCGCTAACCTGGGAAGAAAAATTTGCATTTGATGTGGACTATGTGAATAAAATAACGTTTCGGCAGGATCTGGCCATTGTAGCCCAGACGGTCAAAGCGGTTTTTTTGCAGACCGGCGTGCATGGGGAAGGAACCGCGACTTGTGAAGAATTTCGAGGATCGGAGCAGGATGCTCATGTCGGATGAGGTAATCATCGTTGGCGCAGGCGGCCATGGAAAGGTGCTTGCGGATATTGTATTGCAATGCGGCGGCACGGTGCGGGGATTTCTGGACGACGATGTTCAAAAGACCCACTGTATGGAGTTTCCCATTCTGGGGACCATAGACCGATGGCCCGAGTACGCCGGGCAGGCGCGATTTTTGCTGGCAATCGGCAGCAATGCCGTCCGGGAGACGCTGGCCCAGGCGATGCAGGTCGCGTGGTATACAGCCATCCATCCCAGCGCCAGCATTGCGCGGCAGGCATCCATTGGTGAAGGGACAGTTGTGATGGCCGGGGCAGTGATCAATCCCTGCGCCCAAATCGGGCGGCATTGCATTGTCAATTCGGCAGTTGTCATAGAGCACGACAATAACCTGGAAGACTATGTACACGTTTCACCCCATGCGACGCTGTGCGGCACCGTCGCCGTTGGCCGGCGGACCCATATTGGCGCTGGGGCAACAATTAAAAACAATGTCTCCATATGCGCCGATGTGACAGTGGGCGCTGGGGCCTTGGTCCTGCACGATATCGAGACGCCAGGTACCTATGTGGGGGTACCGGTCAGGAGACTGCCATGAAACACATATGGATTATGAATCACTATGCCGGGAATATGCTGTCGGATCGCGGAGGCCGCCATTATTCCATCGCCAAATACCTGAAAAAGGCAGGATATGAACCGGTGATCTTCTGCTGTAATGCCCGGCATGGGGCGGCGGAGACCTTTTTCCCTGATACCGGATTGTGGCAGGAGCGCGTGGACCCGGAGACCGGCGTCCCCTTTGTGTTTGTCCGGGGACGCTGCTATGCCGACAACGGGACCCAGCGCGTGGGGAATATGATTGATTTCTACCGAAACGTGAAAAAGGCAGCCAGACAATACGCCGCGCTGCACGGAAAGCCGGATATCCTTTATGCTTCGTCTGTGCATCCGCTGACTTTGGTGGCCGGAATACAACTGGCCAGGCGGTTTGGTGTACGCTGTATTTGTGAGGTCCGGGATCTGTGGCCGGAGAGCATTGTGGCGTACTCGCGGCGGTTTACGCCGCGGAATCCCCTCATCCGTCTGCTGTATCGGGGAGAGAAGTGGATTTACCAAAAGGCCGACGCCGTGCTCTTTACCATGGAAGGCGGATACGACTATATCAAAGAGCGCCGCTGGGAACGATGGATTCCCCGTTCCAAGGTGTATGTTCTCAACAATGGAGTCGATCTGGAGCAGTTTCTTGCACAGCGGGAGCAGTATCCCGCCCAAGATGAAGAATTACAGGACCCGGCAACGTTTCGCGTGGTTTACACCGGCTCCATCCGGCGAGTCAACCATCTGGATACGCTGCTGGATGCGGCAAAACGGGTAAAGGACCCCAGAATCCGTTTTTTGATATGGGGCGATGGAGACGAGCGCCAGCACTTGGAACAGCGTATTGCCCAGGAGGGCATCGAGAATGTGAAGCTGAAAGGGAAGGTGCCGAAACAATTCATCCCGTCCATTGTCAGTCAGGCCAGCCTGAATGTGGTCCACAATGCGCCACAGACGATTTTTCGTTTTGGAATCAGCTTTAACAAGCTGTTTGACTATCTGGCGGCGGGGAAGCCGATTCTCTGTGACTTCCCATGCAGTTATAATCCGGCGGTGCAGTGCGGCGCTGGGGTTATGGTGACCGACCCTACGGTGGAACAGATTGCAGAGGCTATTGAACGGATGGCCGGGCTGCCGGAGGAACAGTATCAGACCTATTGCGCCGCGGCCTGCCGTGGGGCACAGGAGTATGATTATCAGCAGCTTACAAAGAAACTAATTGCTATCATAGAAGGAATGGGTTGAATTATGCAGTTTATTGATTTGAAAGCCCAGTATCGGGCACTGAAAGCAGAAATTGACGCCAATATTCAGGCGGTTCTGGATTCCAGCGTGTATATTGGCGGTCCCTATGTGAAGGAACTGGAACAGAAGCTGGCGGCCTTTGTGGGCCGGAAGCATTGTATTACCTGTGCCAACGGCACCGACGCGCTCCAGATTGCCTATATGGTGGCTGGAGTGGGTGCGGGAGACGCGGTCTTTTGCCCGGATATGACCTTTATTTCCTCGACGGAACCGGCAAACATGTTCGGGGCTACCTCCGTATTCTGCGACATTACCCCGGATACCTACTGTATCAGTCCCAGCAGCCTGGAACGGCAGATTCAGGCCGTATTGGCGGAGGGCAAGCTGACCCCCAAAGTGGTTGTGGCCGTGGACATTCTGGGCAATCCCTGCGATTACGACGCCATCAACGCCATCTGTGAAAAATACAATCTGCTTTTGATCGAGGATGCTGCTCAGAGCTTCGGCGCAGACTATCACGGGAAAAAGGCTTGCGCCTTTGGCAAGATCGCTACCACGTCCTTTTTCCCGGCCAAGCCCCTGGGCTGCTATGGCGACGGCGGCGCCATCTTTACCGATGATGACCAGATGGCCGACCTGATTCGCTCCATCTGCGTCCACGGCAAGGGACCCGGCGGAAAGTATGATAATATCCGCGTGGGCGTCAATTCCCGGCTGGACGCCATACAGGCTGCCATTTTGCTGCCCAAGTTCCATGCCCTGACTGAACGGGAAATCGATGCCCGCCAAACAGTGGCAAAACGATACAATGATGCGTTTGCCTCGCATTTCACCGTACCATATGTGGCGGAAAACTGCGTCAGTGTATGGGCGCAGTATGCGCTTTTGGCAGCCGATACGGCCCAGAGAGATAAGATTGTGGCGCATCTCAATGAGAAGTCTATTCCAAATATGATCTACTATCCCACGCCCCAGCATGCCCTGCCGGTGTTCCGGGAGGAGCCCCGGTATGGCGAGACGTTCCAGCATGCCAACGACTATTGCGCACGGACCTTCTCTCTGCCCATGCACCCCTACATGGAGCCCCAGGAGCAGGAGCAGATCATCGCGGCAGTCCTGGAGGCGCTGTGATGGAGCAGAATTACTTTGTACACGAGTCCAGCTATGTGGACGACGGCTGCACCATCGGCGACGGCACGAAAATTTGGCACTTTTCTCATATTATGAGCGGCTGCACCATCGGCGCCCATTGCAATATCGGTCAGAATGTCGTGATCTCCCCGGGCGTTACTTTAGGTGACGGGTGTAAAATTCAAAACAATGTATCGGTTTATACCGGCGTGATCTGCGAGGACGGGGTATTTTTGGGCCCCTCCTGCGTCTTTACCAATGTGATCAATCCCCGGGCTTTTGTGGAGCGTAAGAACGAGTACCGTAAAACCGTGGTGAAGCAGGGCGCCAGCATCGGCGCCAATGCCACCATTGTCTGCGGCCATGATATCGGGCGGTATGCCTTTGTGGGCGCGGGCGCTGTGGTGACGAAAGACGTGCCGGATTATGCTATGGTCTACGGCAGCCCGGCAAGGATTCACGGCTGGGTCTGCCAGTGCGGCGAACAGCTGCGGGAAGACGGCCCGACCGGGCTTCGCTGCCCGGTCTGCGGAAAGCAATATGAATTCCATGGGGAATATGTGAAGGAGAAAGAATAAGATGTCCATGAAAGAAACACTGATTCAAAAGATTCAAGATAAGACCCTCCGCTGCGGCGTGGTGGGCCTGGGCTATGTGGGCCTGCCCCTGGCGGTGGATAAGGCCAAGGCAGGCTTCCGCACCATCGGCTTTGATGTCCAGCAGGAGAAGGTGGATATGGTCAACGCCGGCCATAACTACATTGGCGACGTGGTGGATGCAGACCTGAAGGAGATCGTATCCTCTGGGATGTTCCGTGCCACCAGCGACTTTTCCTTTATCAAGGAAGTGGACTTCGTGGCCATCTGCGTGCCGACGCCGCTGGACAAGCATCAGCAGCCGGACATCAGCTATGTGAGAAACTCCACCATTGCCATTGCCGAGCATCTGACGCCCGGCACCATGGTGGTGCTGGAATCCACCACCTATCCCGGCACCACAGAGGAGCTGGTGCGCCCCCTGCTGGAGCAGGGCAGCGGACTGAAATGCGGCGAGGATTTCTATCTGGGCTTCTCCCCGGAGCGGGTGGACCCGGGCAATCTGATCTATAAGACCAAGAATACCCCCAAGGTGGTGGGCGCCATCGGCGCCGACGCGGCCGAGGTGATCTCCATGGTCTATTCCTCGGTGCTGGAGGGCAATGTCACAACGGTTTCGTCTCCCGCTGTGGCGGAGATGGAAAAAATTCTGGAGAATACCTACCGCAATATCAATATCGGTCTGGTCAATGAAATGGCCATTCTCTGCAACCGCATGGGCATCAACGTCTGGGAGGTCATCGACGCGGCCAAGACGAAGCCCTATGGCTTCCAGGCGTTTTATCCCGGTCCCGGTCTGGGCGGCCACTGTATTCCTCTGGACCCCTATTACCTCAGCTGGAAAGCAAGAGAATACGGCTTCCATACCAGCATGATTGAGGCGTCCATGATGATTAACGACCGGATGCCGGAATACACGGTGGAGCGGGCAGGCAAGATCCTGAACCGATACAAGAAGGCCCTCAATGGCTCCAAAGTTCTGGTGCTGGGCGTGGCCTATAAGCAGGATATCGACGACTACAGAGAAAGCCCGGCCATCCGCGTCATTGAGGAGTTCCACAAGACCGGCGCCAATGTGGAGTTTTACGACCCCTTCGTCCCCAAGTACAAGGAGAATGGACAGTGGCATGAAGGTATCCCCGCCATTTCCACAGAGATTCTGCGGCAGTATGACCTGCTGGTTATCACCACGGCCCATAGCAATGTGGACTATGAGATGGTCGCCGGCTGCGGTGTGCCGGTGTTCGACTGCAAGAATGTGACAAAGAACATTGAAAATCGTGAAAACATTGAGGTGCTGTAAGTGAAAAAGATTTGTTCCGTCGTGGGGGCACGCCCCCAGTTTATCAAGCTAGCGGTGGTATCCCGCGTTCTGCGGAAGGAATTTCAAGAGGTGCTCATCCACACGGGACAGCACTACGACCGCAATATGTCGGATGTGTTTTTTGAGGAAATGGACATCCCCAAGCCGGACTACAATCTGGGAATTTCCGGCGGCACCCATGGACAGATGACGGGACAAATGCTGATAGAGCTGGAAAAGGTGTTTATGCAGGAGAAGCCGGATATGGTGTTGCTGTTTGGTGATACCAATTCCACCATGGCGGCGGCTCTGGCGGCGGTGAAACTGCACATCCCCATTTGCCATGTGGAAGCCGGAAACCGGTTCGGCACCTTGGACAGCCCGGAAGAAGTCAACCGCAAGGTAACAGATCATGTATCCACCATCAATCTTCCATGCACAGAATCCAGCCTGGAGTTTTTGGCCAGGGAGAATCTGGGAGATACAGCCTCTGTGGTTGGAGATCCCATGTACGATGCGTTCTGCTTCTATACCAGCCGGCTGGATGGCAGCGAATTACAGGAGCTGGTGGATTTTCAGGGAAATCCGATTCCGGTTCCGGAGACGTTCTACTATATGACCTGCCACCGGCAGGAGAACACAGACAGCGACGAAAAGCTCAAAAATATTTTTGACGCCATGGAGTCTCTGGACGCCCCCACCATCTACCCGGTTCATCCGAGAAACCACGCCAGAGCGGAACAGTTGTGCCGGGAATATGGATACCGGAACATTCTGCTGGCCCAGCCGGTGGGGTATCTGGCGTCCATTTCCCTGGTCAATCGGGCCAAGAAGATTGTGACAGACTCCGGCGGCGTGCAGCGGGAAGCCTTTTTTGCCAAGAAGCCCTGCGCCACCATCCTGAACTTTGTTGTATGGCCCGAAACCATGCAGGACGGCTGTAACCAACTGGCCAAACCGGACAAAGCGGATATTCTTGAAAAGCTTTCTCAACCTGTGCAGTTCCGTGCAGACTATCAGCCCTTTGGCGACGGCCATGCCGCGGACAAGATCGTAAAGAGAATCCGGGAATATTTTACATGCTAACGGTCTGCCATCTGACCAGCGCCCATGCGCCGGGCGATACGCGGATTTTTTACAAGGAGTGCGTGTCCCTGGCCAAGGCGGGTTATGCCGTTACACTGGTGCAGCGCGGAGAATCGGGCCGGGAACAGGGCGTTGACATTGTCGGCCTTGGTCAGCCCCAAGACGGACGGTGGAAGCGCATGGTTTCCTTTACGCGGAACGTCTATCGGGCGGCTGCAAAAGTGGATGCGGACATTTATCATCTTCATGATCCGGAGCTGCTGCCCTATGGCTGGAAACTGAAGCGGCAGGGGAAAACCGTAATTTTTGACAGCCATGAGTTTACGGCGGAATCCATACTGGAAAAAGCATGGCTGCCGGCGCCGATGCGAACCTTGGTACACTGGGCGTATCAACGCTTTGAGGCGGCCATTTGCCGGAAACTGGACGGCATTATTACGGTGTCGCCCCATATTGCGGCGTATTTTTCGAGTATCAATCCCAATACGGTGCAGGTGAGCAATTATCCAATTCTGGAACCGGACACCCCATGCTCTGATTTTTCGAAAAAGAGCGTGATATTCGCCGGGGGAATTGTGGAACAATGGATGCATGAGACAATTTTGCAGGCACTGGCCAAGGTTCCGCAATGCCGCTATACGTTGTGCGGCCCATGCCGTGCAGGCTATCTGGAGCGGTTGCAGGCCCTGCCGGGATGGAAACAGACCGAGTATCTGGGCAGAATCCCCCACAGCGCCGTTGCACAGCAGATGTCCCACTGTATGGCGGGTCTGGCGCTGCTGCGGCCCAACCGGAACTCGGACTGGAAGAACGGCACCATGGGCAATACCAAGATCTTTGAAGAAATGATGGCGGGTCTGCCGGTCATATGCACCGATTTTACCCGATGGAGGGAATTTGTGGACCGGTATCATTGCGGCATTTGCGTCAACGCGGAGAGCGCTGATGAAATTGCGGAAGCGATGACCTATTTGCTGGAGCACCCGGCGGAGGCGCGCCGGATGGGAGAAAACGGGCGACGGGCCGTGGAAGCGGAGTTCAATTGGAAAAATGAAGAACAAAAACTGCTGGCCTTTTATCAAGCCATATTGTAAACAGTAAGGAGCGGACTGACTATGAAGTATGCACTGATCGGCTGCGGCCGGATAGCGACCAACCACATCAAAGCGGTTTTGAATAACAAGCTGGACATGGTGGCCGTATGCGATGTGAAGCCGGAGGCCATGGAGGCGCTTTTGGCCAAGCATGGTCTGGAGAAGGATTCCTCCATTCATCGCTATACCGATTATCGGGAAATGATCGCCACGGAACAGCCGGAGCTGGTGGGCATTGCCACGGAAAGCGGCATCCATGCGGAAATCGCCTTCTACTGCATCGAGCACGGCGTCAATGTCATCATCGAAAAGCCCATGGCTATGTCCATGGAGGACGCGGATGCCATTGTGGCGGCCGCTGAACAGCACCATGTGAAGGTCTGCGCCTGCCATCAGAACCGCTTCAATCCCGCGGTACAGGCCACGCGAAAGGCGCTGGAAGAAGGGCGGTTCGGAAGACTGTCCCATGGCTCCATCCATGTGCGCTGGAACCGCAACAAGGGGTACTACGACCAGGCTCCCTGGCGGGGCACTTGGGCCCAGGACGGCGGCTGCATGATGAATCAGTGCATCCACGGGGTCGATCTGCTGCGGTGGATGATGGGTGACGATGTGGTAGAAGTGTATGCCCAGACGGCCCAGCAGTTCCACGACTACCTGGAGTGTGAGGATGTGGGCATGGCGGTTGTGAAGTTTGCCAACGGCGCTATCGGCACCATTGAAGGCACCACCAACGTGTATCCCAAGAATCTGGAAGAAACCCTGTACCTGTTCGGCCAGAACGGCACGGTTAAGATCGGCGGCACTTCCACCAACAATATTGATGTATGGAACTTTGCGGACCAGCGCCCCGAGGATGAGGGCTTGCAGGGATTGCAGGAGGCCACCAGCAATGTGTACGGCAACGGCCATACGCTGGTCTATGCCGATATGATGGATGCCATTGCCAATGACCGTCTGCCCTATATTGACGCAAAGGCCGGACGCAGAGCGCTGGAAATGATTCTGGCCATGTATCAGTCTGCCGCGACGGGTCAACCGGTGAAGCTGCCGCTGCATCATGTGGCTTCTACGGACTTTACCGGCAGATTCGACCGATAAGCGGCCTGCATTTCCAGCCTGTCCAGACTGGAGGGGCGCCGGGAACGGCGCGGGGCCGCATCAACCGATATGAGAAAGGATGTTCCTATGTGCGGCATCAGCGGCTATCTGGATTTGGACCACGGGGTGGATACGGTCATATTACGGCAAATGACCGATGTCATTCGACATCGGGGACCAGATGACGAAGGGTATGCCCTGGTGGACAGGAACGGCATCCACTCCTATGGCGGAACAGATACCATGCCGGACATGCAGCTCCCTAATCTGGAGCCAGGAACAGGCACAGGTGCATTTTTGGGATTTGGTCACCGGCGGCTGAGTATTCTGGATCTCAGCGCCGGCGGCCATCAGCCCATGTGCCTGCCGGAACGGGACATCGTACTGACATACAATGGCGAATTGTATAACTATCTAGAATTGAAAGAGCAGCTGGAATCCATGGGCTACACGTTCCGGACCAACAGCGATACGGAGGTATTGCTGTATGCCTATTGCGCGTGGGGAGAGGATTGTCTGACCCACTTCAACGGCATGTGGGGCTTTGCCCTGTGGGATGGGCGGGAGAGCAAGCTGTTTTGTGCCAGAGACCGACTGGGCGCCAAACCGTTTCACTATTACCACCAGGGCAATTATTTTGTATTCGGGTCGGAATTGAAGCAGCTGTGCGGCGGGGCCGTCCGGCAGCGGAAATTCCATTTGCCCTATCTGGCGGCCAATCTGCTGTATCACATCAGCGATTATAATGATGAGACGCTGATTGAGGGAATTCGGACGTTGCGGCCTGCACACAAGCTGGTCCTGCGGCTCAATGGCGCACGCACCAAAATCGAATCCTGTCAGGTGATGCCCTATTGGACCTTGCGGGTCGTCTATGACTACAACAAATCGGAACAGGCGTGGTGCAGGGAAGTGGCAGAAGAATTTTCCAGATCCTGCCGCTGGCGCATGCGCAGCGACGCGCCTGTTGGCGCCCTGCTGTCCGGCGGCCTGGATTCCTCGTGCATGGTAACAGAGCTGTGCAGTCAGCTTTCAGACCCGTTGCAGCTGCGGACGTTTACCACAAGCTATCCCGGCGAGCGGATGTGTGATGAGTGGGAGTATGCCAATACCATCAACCAGTGGTGTGGTTGCACCGGCACCCAGGTAATCCCACAGCCGTCCCACCTGGAAGAACGGTTTGAGGAGTTGATCTGGCATATTGAAGGCATTGGGGGCCTTGCGCTCTTGGGTGTGAAATTCCTTTTGGACGAAATTGCCCGGCAGGGCTATAAGGTCCTGCTCAATGGACAGTGCGGCGATGAGCTGATGCTGGGCTATGAACGGTACTATGCCTATTATTTTATGGCGCTATTGAAACGGGGAGAGGGAAAAAACTTTTTGTCAGAGCTTTCCCTCAGTAGCAAGCATTCTAAATGGAGCGTACCGCAACTGATTCAGTTTTTCTGTTATTTCAACAATCCTGTGGTACGGGATAACCGGCAGCTTCTGCGAGCGCGGCAGTTTGTCAGCAGCGATTTACTGGAGCAGCGGAATCGCAGAGAACTGCGAAAGCTGCTGTATCCCCATACATTAGAGGAATTGCAGTACAATGAGTTGACGGCCACACAGCTGCCCCACATTGTGCGCTTCGACGATCGGCTCTATATGTCCGCCTCCATGGAGAGCCGGATTCCCTTTATGGATTATCAGTTGGCGGAGCTGATTTGCAGCATTCCTCCACAGTATAAAATGAAAAACGGATATACCAAATATCTGTTGCGAAAGGTATTTGACGGCCGGATGCCAGAGGCTGTGACCTGGAGAACCAACAAGATGGGCTTTGAAGCCCCCACAAGGTCTTGGGCCCGGGAGTTCTCCCGGGAATATTTGATGGATCACATTAGCAATGCAAAAACTACAGCGTATTTTAAAACGAATACGTTAGTATCCATGGCAAGCACCAATCAGACAGATCCGTCCATTTATGAATTTTTGGCTATGGAAGTATTCGCCAGAAAATTTGGCGTGACATAAGGAAAGGTGTTCAGGCACACAGAGAGAATCATCCCACC
>DVJJ01000014.1 GCA_018716875.1 Candidatus Avoscillospira avistercoris | reverse complement strand
TATCTGATTGCCCGCCATCTGGGCGGCAAATTCCTGCTGCGCATTGAGGACACGGACCAGGAGCGTCTGGTGGAAGGCGCCACTGATATCATTTACAATACCCTGCGTCAGTGCGGTCTCAACTGGGACGAGGGTCCCGATTTGGGCGGTCCCGTTGGCCCCTATATTCAGACTGAGCGCCGGGACCTCTACGGTAAGTACGCCGAGCTGCTCATTGAGCGCGGCGGTGCCTATCGCTGCTTCTGCACCAAGGAGCGGCTGGAAGAGCTCCACAAGGACAACCCTACGGCCAAATATGACGGTCTCTGTGCCACGCTGACCCAGGCAGAAATTGAGGAAAAGCTGGCTGCTGGTATTCCCTACGTCATCCGCCAGAAGATTCCCCGGGAAGGCACCACCACCTTTGTGGACGCCACTTTCGGTGAGATTACGGTTCCCAACGACACGCTGGATGACAACGTGCTGATCAAGTCCGATGGTCTGCCCACCTACAATTTCGCCAACGTCATTGACGATCACCTCATGGGCATTACCCATGTGGTCCGCGGCAGCGAATATCTGTCCTCCTCCCCCAAGTACAACCTGCTGTATGAAGCCTTTGGCTGGGACATCCCCACTTATGTTCACTGCTCCCCCGTTATGCGCGACGCCCAGCACAAAATGTCCAAGCGTCACGGTGACCCCTCCTATGAAGACCTGATCGCTCAGGGTTATCTGTGTGAGGCCGTGGTCAACTATGTGGCCCTGCTGGGCTGGAGCCCCGGCGGTGAGCAGGAGATTTTCTCTCTGGAAGATCTGGTCAAAATCTTCGACCTCAAGGGCATTTCCAAGTCCCCTGCCGTCTTTGATATCGTCAAACTCAAGTGGATGAACGCCGAGTATATCAAAGCCATGAGTCCCGAGGCATTCTATGCCGTGGCGGAGCCCTACCTGAAGCAAGCCATTACGAATCCGGCTATCGATTTGAAAGCTGTCGCCGCTCTGGTGCAGCCCCGCTGCGAAGTTCTGACCGATCTGGCCGAGCGTGTGGATTTCCTGGACGCCCTGCCCGACTACGATGTACAGATGTACGTCCACAAGAAGTCCAAGACCACGCTGGAAAATTCCCTGCATTCCCTCCAGACGGCTCTGCCGGTGCTGGAAGCTCTGGAGACTTGGAACAACAGTGCCATTTTTGAAGCGTTGGCTGGTCTGGCCGCTGCCCAAGAGGTCAAGAACTCCGTGATGCTGTGGCCTGTCCGTGTGGCTGTCTCCGGTAAGATGTCCACCCCCGGCGGCGCCACGGAGCTGTGCGAACTGCTGGGCAAGGAGGAATCTCTGAACCGTATTCGCAAGGGCATTGAACTGCTGTCTAAATAACCAAAAATATTGCACAAGAACACCGGGAACTGAGTTGCAGTTCCCGGTGCTTGGTCTTTATTTTGGATATTCTGCCTTAGTGACCTGTACAACGGTCCCGGCCAGCAGCAGCAACGCCAGCAGATTGGGAAAAGCCATCAAACCGTTGGTCAAGTCCGCCAGCTGCCACACGGCCTCCACCGACAAATAGGGCGCTGCCGCCACAGCGGCAATACAGAGCCATCGGTACAACCGTTCCGCCACACGGCTACCGTGCGTCAGATACGCCAGACACCGCTGGGCATAGTAATGCCATCCGATGACCGTAGCAAAGGCAAACAGCAGCAGGCTGACCATCAGGACAAACCGACTGAGTGAGGGCGTAAACGGCAAGCCGGATACAAAGGCGGCATTGGTGATGGAGACACCGTCCCCGCTCTGCTGCCATGCGCCGGTCACCACAATGGCCAGACCGGTCAATGTACACAACACAATGGTATCAATAAACGTACCGGTCATGGAAGCCAAACCCTGTCGGCCCGGCCGGATACCCCGGACCATACCGGCGGCAATGGCCGCCGTACCCATACCTGCCTCGTTGGTAAAAAGCCCCCGTGCAATTCCCTGCCGCATGGCGATAAACAGGGAGCCTACCACGCCGCCGGTGACTGCTTTGGGGGCCAATGCACCGGTCAAGACCTGTCCCACCGCCATGGGCAGCGCTTTCCAGTTCCACAAGAGCAATGCGCTGGTCAGCAGAATATAGCCAGCAGCCATAATGGGTACCAGAGTTTCCGCCACCGTACCAATCCGTTCCGCACCACCCAGCAGCACCGCTGCTGTGGCTGCGGTCACTAGTAGCCCGGCCAAAACAACCGCCGGCGGCCGATAGGCACCAAACAGCCATAACCCCCAGGTTCCCTGAAAATCCGGAGCAAAAAACCGTGCCACGGCAGCGCTGATGCCGTGGACTTGGGCAACCGTACCAATGCCGAATGCTCCGGCAAACACAGCGCAGACGGCATAACAGATTGCCATAACCCGGCCTTTTCGTCCCAAGCCTTGTTCCATGTAAATGCAGGGTCCACCGCCCTGGGGACTGGAGTACCGCACAGCCAGCAGTCCCTCGGCATACTGCGTCGCCATTCCCAGGAAACCCGCCAGCAGCATCCAGAATAATGCACCGGGTCCGCCAATGGAAATAGCGTACGCCACACCAATGATGTTACCTGTACCAATAGTGGCGGCCAGCGCGGTACACAGGGCCCGAAATGGCGTGGCTCCTCCCGCTTCTGTCTGCGGACCGAAAGCCGTTTTCAAACCAGTTTTCAGTCCTCGCAATTGGATGCAGCGGAGCCGGATGGTAAACAGAATGCCCACAGCCAAAATCAGACCCATCATGGGCCAACCCCAAACCCATGTGCAGAGTGTTGCAAGCCATGCTCCCATTTTCGCTGCCCCCTTTGTCCGTCGATACTGTACAGTATGCAGTTTCGGAGGCAGTTAGAAATATTTTCTCTTGACAATCGAAATTTTCCATAGTATAATAACCGAGCAATTAAGAGTTGCTGGTATAGCTCA
>DVJJ01000173.1 GCA_018716875.1 Candidatus Avoscillospira avistercoris | reverse complement strand
AAAGGCGCAATGATGACGCGCAAGAGAAGAAACAAGACCCTGAAGCTGGCCAAGAGCTACTGGGGTTCCAAGTCCACCCACTTCAAGATGGCCAAGCAGGCCGTCAAGAAGTCCGGCGTTTACGCCTATGTGGGCCGCCGCCTGAAGAAGAGAGACTTCCGTCAGCTGTGGATCTCCCGTATTTCCGCCGCTGTGGCTCCCTTCGGCATCAACTACTCCCGCTTCATGTACGGTCTGAAGAAGGCCGGCGTGGAGATGAACCGTAAGGCTCTGAGCGAGCTGGCCATCACCGATGCCACCGCTTTCGCCTCCCTGGTTGAGGTTGCCAAGAAGGCTCTGTAATTGGCATATGGTCTCCCGGCTGCTTTCTGCAGAAAGCAGCCGGTTTTTTATTGCACGGAATAAGAAGGCCGACGGCCTCCACCCCCTTGGGGGTGGGGCCGTCGGCCTTGCGGCTTTGCAGCCATACTGGATGTATGGCAAGAAGCCACACCGCAGGCATGGCGGAAAAGGCCCGGCGAGCACCGCAGACACACGGGCGGTGGGTAGTCCTCACAAGAAAAAATCGAGTAAAACTTTTAATTCAGCCCCTCGCAGGGGTACCGGACAGCCATCTGCGCCCGCAGGGCGTCCATGACCTCCATCATATGGATGGTCTCACTATGAGGCATGGAGGGGCACTCCAACAGGCCCTCGGAAATGCACCGTGCCGTCTCCAACACCTCATATTCATAGCCTGTCAGCTGGGCCGGGCAATCCATGCTCTGCACCAGCTCATAGCGGTCATTATACACCTTCAATCCCTGGGGATTATTGATGTTTTCCACCACCATATACCCCTTGGTACCATAAATAATACCATACCGGTCTGACACGCAGGTGGCCGCCGCGTTCAGCACCGCCACCCGGCCGTCATTCCACATCAGCGTCATGCTGTCGGTCATATCCACACCATTCTCGTTCTTGGTGCAGCTGCCCTGGAGACCGTCGGCATGGCCGAACACCATTTCGGCAAAGTTCAGCACGTAGATGCCCACATCCAGCAGCGCACCGCCAGCCAGCTCCGGCAGCACCATACGCTCCTTGTCGGTGATGGCATAGCACAGGTTAGCTGTCAGCATTTTCGGCTCACCAATCATACCGGAGGCCAACACCTCATGGATGGTCTGCCGCATGGGCTGGTAGCGGGTCCAGATGGCCTCGGTGACCAGTACGCCCTTGTCCTTGGCGTAGCGGATGGCGTCATCAGCCTGCCGGGCCGTGACCGTAAAGGCTTTTTCACAGAGAATGTGTTTGCCGTGGTCGGCACACAGTTTGATGTGCTGATAGTGATGGGAGTGGGGCGTGGCAATGTACACAAAGTCCAGAGCTGGGTCCGACAGCATAGCCTCATAGGAACCGAATGCTTTTTCCACGCCGTTGTCTGCGGCAAACCGCTGGGCCCGGTCCAGGTCCCGGGCGGCCACGGCGTATAGCTTTACCTCGTGGTTCCCGCTTTCGTTGAGCTTGCGGACCGTTTCCGCCATGGTGACGGCAATGCGTCCCGCCCCCAAAATACCCAGATTCATAACAGAATCCCTCCTAAGTTGCGTTTGCCTCCAGTATACCTTATGGGCCCTCCGCTGTCAAAGGGTCTCGGCATACCGTGCCAGCAGCGTCACCGCCTGGGCACGGGTAGTACCGGTCCGGGGCAGCAGCTTCCCGCCGCTGCCGGTGAGAATCCCCTGCTCCACGGCCCAGGCCATGGCGGATTTGGCCCAATCGCTGACGCTTTCCCCGTCGCGGTAGTCCCGCAATGCGTCACTGTCGGTCTTGGGAGACCCGGCAGCCCGGTACAGCATCAGGGCCAACTCCTGCCGGGTCACCGGCGCGTCGGGGGCAAAGATTCCCTCTCCCCTGCCCTCTACCAATCCGGCAGCGGCAGCGGCGGCAATGTCCGATTCCGCCCAGTGGCCATCTGTATCAGTAAAGGAAGCTGTTCCGGCAGGCAGGTCCAACAGACGATTCAGCAGAGCTGCCGTCTGTGCGCGGGTCAGGATGCTCTCCGGGGCGAACCGGCTCTCGTCCACGCCTCGGACCCATCCCTCATGAACGGCCTGGGCCACCTCATTCCGGCTCCAATGCCCCACCAAATCATCAAAATATGCTCCATGGAGCCACAGATTGTAGTAGTTCCAGGTGTCGGCGGTCTCCTGGCCCAAACTCCAGCTGCCCGCTCCCAGCAGGTCATACTCCTCCACCAGCTTTAAAATCTCTTTCCGGCCCTGCTCTCCGCTGTGCCAGACGGTGTATTCTCCCGCTGTCAGGGGCACACCGGCCACAGACACCGACGCCGTCTCAGGGATGACCAGGGTGGAAACGGTGGCTGCCGCGGTTTCATCATAGGCCGTACCGGTGCCGTACTGTTCCATCAGCTGGGACAGCTGTACTTCCCGGATGCCCACACCCTGCACATCCACATTGTCCGTACCCCAGATGCGGCCATAAAAGGCCACGCCCAGGACCAGTTGCTCCGCTGGGACCTGCTCCAACGCGTAGCGGATACTCTGTTCCACAAAGTCCACCGACGCCACCGGCCCGGCCTCGCCGCCTCGGTAGTGCTCATCGTAGGTCATCAGCATTAAATAGTCGGCCCACTCCGCCAGACCCGCATAATCATAGGACGCATGCCAGCCGGTGATGAAATTCCGGGGATTGGCCGCCACAGCTACGGCGATTTGCTTCCCTTTGGGCAGCTTTTGCCGCAGGAGCCGCACCATATCGGTATACTCGTCGGCATGTTCCTTGGTCATGTTCTCCATGTCCAGACTGATGCCGTCCAGGTCGTAGTCCCGGACCAGCTGGGCCAGTTGGTCTGTCAACCCTTCCCGGTTGTCCAACGCCGCCTGGCCCAATGCCCGGTCCCAGTGGTTGGACAAAAACGGCAGCACGGCCATGTCCTGCCGGTGCATCTCCTCCACAAAGGACCGGCTGGCCCCCGTCAGCCGCAGGCTGCCATCCGGGTTCAGCTCCAGCCAGGCGGGGCTCACCTGATTCAATGCCCCTTGGGTCGATGAAACGGCGGCAGCGGAGCCTGGGCCGTTGATATAGGACAGGCTGACCCGCGCCTGGGCGGGCGCAGCCAGCACCGCCGCGCACAGCAGCGCGGCCGCCGTCCGGAATATGTACATATGATGCAAGGGAATATCCTCCTATTGATGGCAATTTACTATAGTTTACGTAGAAAATTCCCAAAAATCCAGTGGAAAAATATGTAGAACGACCCCGTCCGTCACCCCTGCACGGGGTGGGGACGGGGCCGCTGCGGCGGGTGGGGATTTCGCGCCGTGTGCGGCGCTGTCTCAAAATTTTCTTATGCACCGGCCAGGAATTGCTCCGGGTCAGCGGTTTCGCCGTTGTGGTAAACGGCAAAGTGCAGGTGACTGTCCTGGGCCAGTTCTACCGACGCTGTAGTACCCACGGTACCCAGCACATCGCCGGCGTGCACCACATCGCCCACGGCCACGGCGGGCTCGGCGTTGAGACTGGCGTAACGGCTCTCATAGCCGTCTCCATGGTCCACCACCACCGTGGTGCCGAAGGCGTCGTCCTCATAAATAGCGGACACGGTGCCAGCCCGCGCGGCTACCACCTCGGTACCGGCGGCGGCGGCAATGTCGATGCCCTCATGGGTTCTCCAGTCCTGGGTGGTGGTGTTATAGGCCAGAGCATCCACGGAGTAGTTGCCTACGGTATCGCCCTCCAAAGGCCGCACGGTGACGGTCTTCACCTCCGGCTGCTGCTCCTGGGCCGTCTCCATGCTGTCCTCCGTCAGTGCCTCAGTTCCGCCGGTGGAGACCACGGGCCGCTGGTTGGACTGGGGCTTTTCCGTTTCTTCGTCGTCCTTTTCGGTGGTCAGGGGTACCGACAGGGTGGGCTGCTCCCCTACGGGCTCCGTATCCGACGCCGTCCGCACAAACAGATAGCCGGACACGCCGACGGCGGCCACGCACAGGGCCAAGACCATGTAGTATCCCTTATCCCTGAAGAACTTCACAATGGCTTCCAATGGTTGTTTCGGTTGATTTTGCATGTTTTGCACCTCCGGGGATAGAATGCCCGAATTTTCCAGCTTCTAAACCAGAAGTGCATAAAATTTCATGCGTTTTCAGCCCACTACGCAAACGCTCAGAAATGAAACGTCCAGGAAGCTTTTGTACCTCATTTTCCATTACCCCAAAGGGCGTAAGAAACCGGTACATCTTTTGTTTTTTCCTCATAAAAAAGGCAGCATTACTGCTGCCGTTGATTGTTAAGTTGTCGCAGGAGCATCTCCCGTGCTGCCGCTGCCGATTTTTGGGCTGCGGAATCGCGAAACAGGTAAGTAAGTGCGTCGTTCCACTGGCGGAGCTCACTCTCGTCAGCCTTTACAGGCTTCAGGGCGGCGCTCAGACTTTTCCGCTGCTGTTCTGTCAATTGTCGCAGATCGGAAAGATATTCGCAGGATATCTGTCTGGCCATCCAGTCCAAAAGAGATTCTCCATTCTGTCGCAATGCCAATTCCAACACTGTCACCTCGATTACCTTGGATTTGTCCTATCATACCACGCCCCCAGGGACGTGTCAATGCAAAGTATTGTAAAATTCCTGTGACTTAGCGGAAATTTAAGGAGTGTACAATTTGTAAAAAACAAGGATGCTGTATCCAGCATCCTCTTGTGAATTATGCCAATTCTGCGGCGGCCTCGGGCAGCAGTTGCCGGAAGACCCGGTTGGTCATCTCCAGAATGTACTGGCAGTCCCGATGCACATCGGCGCTGACCTCCAAATACTGGTCATGGAGATTACGGAACACCTCATTGATATCCCGCATGCGGGCCTCATGGCGAACGCGGAATTCCTCCATCCGCTGGAAGAACATCTGCTGCAGCTGGTTTTCATAGGCCAGGTGCTCACTGATGGGCTCGTTGAAGCAGTTGTTGTGGACGTAGGTAAAGGCGTCGGAGGTGTAATGAATCACCAAACCGAGACGGTAGTAATCAAAGAGGTTCCAGCTGCTCTTGTTCTGAAGACGGCGAATGGTCTTCTCAATCCAGCGCTGGGCGTTTTGATAGTTGTGACCGTAGAACCATTTTGCACGGATCGAACCTTTCAGGTAGGTAAAGGGGTTGCGGTCTGGCTCGATGCACCCAATGAGGAATGCTTTGGCATGGCGGCGCTTGGGCTGGTTGTCCAACTGCTCAATCAGATACCGGCCCAGTCGACGATGGCTCTCTTGCTTCATCCGGTTACCTCCATCTAACTTAGATTTAAAAATGAAATCGGTAAACCCGATTACCCTTATTCTATCACAAAATCGAAAAAAGTGGTACAGAATTTCGCCAAATACGCGCCGAATTTCTTCGGAATTTTCCCGGCATATTTTATGGAATCTGCACAATTTCCAGAGGGTTGGCACAAATTTTACAAAAAGTCATAGGATGGGTCATGGAGCGTTTCTGCTTCAAATCGACGGAAGGAGCCATGAATCGGCATGATCGTGCAACTGGATCAAATCGATCTCACATACCAATCGCCCGACAGCCAGGTGGAGGCTCTGCGGGACGTCAGCTTTTCCCTGGCCCAGGGGGAGTTTGTCAGTCTGGTGGGGCCGTCCGGCTGCGGGAAATCGACGCTGCTGTCGGTGATTGCCGGACTGGAGCAGCCCTCCGGCGGCCGGGCTCTGGTGGACGGCGAAGCCGTGACGGGGCCCTCGCCGAAAATCGGATACATGCCCCAGAAGGATCAGCTGTTCCCCTGGCGGACCATCTGGGCCAACGTGACCCTGGGCCCGGAGCTCCACCGGGCCGGACGCAAAGAAGGCATGGAACGGGCCAAGGACCTGCTGGACCGGTACGGTCTGGCGGAATTTGCCCACAAGACGCCGTCTCAGCTGTCCGGCGGTATGCGGCAGCGGTGCGCCCTGATCCGCACCCTGGCCACGGACCCCAAAATCCTCCTGCTGGATGAACCCTTTTCGGCCCTGGACTATCAGACGCGGCTTTCGGTGTCGGCGGACATCTACGCCATCATCCGCCAGGAGGGCAAGACGGCTCTGCTGGTGACCCATGACATCTCCGAGAGCATCAGCCTGTCGGACCGCATTGTGGTCCTGTCCAACCGCCCTGCCACCGTCCGTGCCATCTACGACCTGGCGGAGCTGCGCCACCTGCCGCCTCTGGAACGGCGGGATCACCCGTCATTCCGCCACTATTTCAATGCCATCTGGAAGGAGCTGGACACCCATGGATGAGCAGGTTTTGTCGCCCCAGCGGCAACTGTACTTAAAAAAGCAGAAACAGCGGAAGGCGGCCGTGTTTCTGCTGCGCATCGGGCTGCTGGTGGCCCTCTTTGCAGCCTGGGAAGGGGCGTCCCGGGCGGGTCTCATCGACGCCTTTATTTTCAGCAGTCCCAGCCGCGTCTGGGAAACGCTGGTGGACCTGACAGTGTCCGGGGAGCTGCTGATCCATGTGGGCACCTCCGTGGGCGAAACCGTGGCAGGCTTCGTTCTGGGGACGCTGCTGGGTACCGTCATTGCCATTTTACTTTGGTGGAGCCCCTTTCTTTCCAGGGTTTTGGACCCCTATCTGGTGGTACTCAACGCATTGCCCAAAACGGCCCTGGGGCCGGTGTTTATCGTGTGGATGGGAGCCGGTCCCGGCTCTATCATCGCAATGACGCTGGCCATTTCCCTGATTGTGACCATTTTGGAAATGCACAATGGCTTTCTCTCCACGGACCCCCAGAAAATCCGTCTGATGCGGACCCTGGGGGCCACCCGGCGGCAGATTCTTTTAAAACTGGTACTGCCCGCCAATTTTACCACCATGATCAACGCCCTCAAGGTCAATGTGGGCCTTTCCTGGGTGGGCGTCATCATGGGTGAATTCCTCGTGTCCAGAGCCGGACTGGGGTATCTGATCGTCTACGGCTCCCAGGTCTTTCAGATGGACCTGGTCATGGCGACGGTGCTGCTCCTGGCCGCTGCGGCTTCGCTGATGTATTGGTGCATCCTGTGGCTGGAAAAGGTGCTGAAAAAATATATGGGAGTGACAGTATGAAACGAATTATCCTGGGAATGACGGCTCTGGTGCTGCTCTTGAGCACCCTGGCCGGCTGCGGCAAGAAAGAGGACCTGACCACCGTATCGGTCAACGAAGTGACCCATTCGGTATTCTATGCCCCTTTCTATGCAGCCATGGAGCTGGGCTTCTTTGAAGAAGAAGGTCTGAAACTGGAGCTGACCAACGGCGGCGGCGCCGACAAGGTCATGACCGCCGTTCTGTCGGGCCAGTCGGACATTGGTCTGGCCGGGCCGGAGGCCTGCATCTACGTCCATCTGGAGGGCCGGGAGGACGCGCCGAAGATTTTTGCCCAGCTGACCAAGCGGGACGGCTCCTTCCTGGTTGGCCGCACCGATGAGGAATTTTCGTGGGAAAACCTCAAGGGCACGACCATTCTCGGCGGCCGCAAGGGCGGTGTCCCGGAGATGACGCTGGAATATGTCATGCGGCAAAATGGCGTCATTCCCCACGAGGACGCCGTGGTGGATACCTCCATCCAATTTAACATGATGGCAGGCGCATTCACCGGCGGCACCGGCGATTATGTGGCCCTGTTCGAGCCCACAGCCACCCAGGTGGTCCAGGAGGGCAAGGGTTACATTCTGGCCTCCATCGGCCAGGAGAGCGGCGAAATTCCCTATACGGCCTTTTTCGCCAACGAGAGTTACATGGAGGAGCATCCGGAAATTATCGAATCCATGACCCGTGCTATTGCCCGTGGTCAGGAATGGGTACTGACCCACACGGCGGCGGAAATTGCCGAGGCCATCGAGCCCCAGTTCCCCGACACGGATTTGGAAATTCTGGAAACCGTATGCCAGCGCCATTTGGATATTGATGCTTGGAACGCTACACCGGTAATGGAGCCGGACGCTCTGGACCGTCTTATGGACGTTATGGAGCAGGCCGGAGAGCTTTCCGAGCGTGTAAACTTCGAGGACCTGGTGGATAACAGCTGGGCCGAAGCTGTAACGGAATAAGGCTCCTGTTATAGGATATGGGCGTGCTGTGTTCGGCAGCACGTCCATATTGTACCGCCGCCCCTTTTCTCACAGGGTGGAACCTGCATGTCCCGTCGCTGTGCGCACCGACAAACAACACAGCAAATAAGGCCGTCAGCCACCACCCGCGTTGGGGTGGGGCCGACGGCCTTCGGCTTTGCCGGGGGATTGCGCCATCTGCGGATTTCGCTTGGGGGCGATAGGGAATTTCGCCCGCTGCGGCGGGCGACCAAAGGCTCTGCCTTTGGAAACCGCGATTTTTTGAAAAAAATCGAGTAAAACTTTTAAATCTTAGCTTTCAAAGTTGTCCTTGAGCTTCTCAAAAAAACCTTTGATTTTGGACGGCTCCGCGTCGTCGTCGGGAGCGTTCTCCAGCTGCCGCAGCAATTCCTTCTGCGTTTTAGTCAGCTTGGTGGGGGTACGGACTACCACGGTCACATATTGGTCGCCGCGGGTCTTATAGCCCACATTATACATACCCTTGCCCTTGAGCCGGAATGTGGTGCCGGTCTGGGTGCCCTCGGGGATATGGTACCGGACCTTGCCGTCCAGCGTCTCCACATCGATATCAGCGCCCAGTGCCGCCTGGGTAAAGGTAATGGGGATTTCACAGAGGATATTGGCGCCATCACGCTCAAAGAACTTGTGGCGCTTCACGGCCACAGTCACCAGCAGATCGCCTCTGGGACCGCCATTGGAGCCCACGTTGCCCTCGCCGCGGATGCGGACGCTCTGGCCGTGATCGATACCGGCGGGGATATTCACCGTCAGCTTCTTATTGCGGCGGACCTTGCCCTTGCCCTTACAGGTGGGACAGGGGTCCTTGATGGTCTTGCCCGCGCCGCCGCACTTGGGACAGGCCGACTGCTGGGCAAAGGTGCCGAACGCTGTCTGACGGGTGGTGCGCACCGTACCGGTGCCGCCGCAGGTGGAGCAGGTCTCCGGTGTGCAGCCCTCGGCGCAGCCGGAGCCGTGGCACTTGGCGCACTCCTCGATGACGGGGACCGTAATCTCCTTTTCCACGCCGAACGCGGCTTCTTCAAAGGTGATCTCCACCTGGGCCATGACATTCTGGCCCTTTTGGGGTGCGTTTCGCCGGGCGGAGCTGCTGCCGCCGCCGAAGCCGAAGAAGTCGCCGAAGATATCGCCCAGGTCGCCGAAACCAAACCCTCCGCCAAAACCGCCGCCGAAGCCCCCGCCGGGGTTAAAGTTGGGGTCCACACCGGCAAAGCCGTACTGGTCATACCGTGCCTTCTTGTCCGGGTCCGACAGGACCTCATACGCCTCATTGATCTCCTTGAACCGTTCCTCGGCAGCCTTGTCGCCGGGGTTCTGGTCCGGGTGATATTTCATGGCCAGCTTGCGGTATGCCTTCTTCAATTCGGCGTCGGATGCGCTCTTTTCTACGCCCAGCACCTCATAATAGTCTCTTTTGTTCTCGTTTGCCATGGGAATCTTCACCTCTTGTCTGGTGATGTATCATTACGGGAAGTCAGCCCCCGGGCCGGGCCGCGGGGGCTGAAAAATTCCAATTTACTTACTGGTTGTCGTCCACAACCTCGTAGTCGGCATCCACCACGCCGTCATTGTTCTGACCGGCGGCGCCTGCGTCGGGAGCGCCCTGCTGGGCAGCACCGGCAGCCTGGTAGATCTTCTCACCGATGGCCTGGAGGGCCTTCTGCACGTCGTCGGTGGCCGTCTTGATGGCCTGGACATCGGTGCCCTTGATGGTCTCCTTCAGCTTCTCCACAGCGGCCTGGACAGGAGCCTTGTCGCTGTCGGTCAGCTTGTCGCCCAGGTCGTTGAGGGTCTTCTCGGTCTGGTAAATGACCTGATCGGCGGTGTTGCGGGTGTCCACCTCGTCCTTGCGGGCCTTATCCTCGGCTGCATACTGCTCGGCCTCCTTAACGGCCTTATCAATATCCTCCTTGGACAGGTTGGTGGAAGCGGTGATGGTGATCTTCTGCTCGGCGCCGGTTCCCAGGTCCTTGGCGGACACGTTGACGATACCGTTGGCGTCGATGTCGAAGGTAACCTCGATCTGGGGCACG
>DVJJ01000172.1 GCA_018716875.1 Candidatus Avoscillospira avistercoris | reverse complement strand
CAAAAGGTTTTCTCCACAGTTCTTTTCCCGCTTTATTTAGGTCAACACGATATAAAGCATATTGATCAGTTCTCATCCTCGGCCCACTTTTGCAGCATTTCCTCGTTGGTATAGTTCCCTCCCGTCGGACTATCCGGATTTGGAACGGGTTTGCCGTCCGGACCAAGGTATTCATTGCCCAAGGTGGCGGGATTGTCAATCTGAATACCCCGATATGTGATAAAGCCATCATCGTCGATGTCAAACGGTGGGTTCCGGTTATCAGAGCCTGCAAAGATATAATCATCATCGTACTTTGCATTCATGCTCTGCACAATGGCTTCTGCCGCCCCACGCAGGACCTGAGCTTGAGAGTCCAAGTCTTCCATAGCATTCGTGCCATTCAGACCTTTCAGCGCCGGGACCTTGCCCATCTCATCGGAGAGGTCATCCAAGATACCCTGGATGTTGCTCCAGGCCGTTTCAAACTTACTGGTCACCGTCTGGTTGTTCGCATACTGGGCCTGGGCAGCATTGAGCGAGCTGTGAATCTTAAATGCCCGCGTAGCCGCAGCAGGATTGGTAGCATAAGAGCTAAACTGACGCTGCGTCATGACCTTGGTCATGGCGTTGTTCATCAGATTGGTGCTATTCATCCGGTTGTACTGATAGTTAAAGAGCATGGAGTTGGTGGTTATACGCATCATAATTCGTTCACCTCGTATCTTACATGGCCATGAGGGCGTCCAGAGCTTCTTCCAAAGTCGTCATCAGACGACAGGCTGCCGTATACGCTTTCTGATAGACCATTAAGTTGGTAGCCTCATCGTTGAGATCCACGCCGGAAACGCTTTCCCGATTGGTATACAGTTCGTTTTGCGTAACGGTGTAGTTGGTCAATACCGCCGTGGTACTCATTTGATCCTCAGCCAACGTGGACTGGATATGCAGCAACATGTCCTCAAAAGTACCCCTGTACGGCGTACCCGCACCCGCAGAACCCGGCACCACGGCACCTGGATCAAACTCCTGTTTTTTGTTAAACAAATTCAAGAAAGCCGCCAAATTAGAGTTATCACCACTGCCAGCGCTGGGATCTCGGGATGCGACCATAGACACTACGCCATCATTCCAGTCCTTGGAAACAGAAATGTTTCCGGCAGTGATGCCGGTACTGTCGCTGCCGGTACTGCTGTTACTAAACAGCACACCCGCACCATCAATCGGTTGATCCGGGGGAGTAGTCTGCGCGTTTAGCAAGTTCATCTGCTCCGCAAACTCCTGCGCCAGATTATCCAGCGCCTTACGGTAGTAAAGGATTCCTCGCTTAGAAGACGCTTCCGGATCCGTTGTGGGAGGAACTGTTGTATATTCTCCGGACTCCGTCAGCAACTCCCGTACAGATTGTAGAGAACCGTAGAGGTCGCTGTCGCCCAGGGTCACCGGGTCCGTATGATTGTTGTCCAGCTTCTCACCATCCAGGTTCCGCAGCGCATACAGCTGAACATTATAATTGGGGTCCGCCATATTGATGCCAATTTTCGACCCATATACGCCGTCAATCAGCACATTTTTATCGCCGGTTCCCAGGGAAACCGTCAGCTTTTCCACTTCAAGGCCCGCACCCAGGTCTTCCATGGAATACTTGACATCAATCTTCATATAGCCGCTCAGCTGGTCCAGCAGACGGTTACGCTCATCCCGCAGCTCCAACGCGGCATCACCGCGGATATCCGCTTCCCGGATGGTCTCATTGAGCTTCTGGATATTTTCGAGAATGTTGTTGATTTCCGTCGTATTCTGCTCCAGCTGCGTCTCATATTTGACCTGCAAGTCTTCCAGGTCCTTGGCGTACTGGTTGAATAAGGTACACAGCGCGTCGGCGGACTCGCGGATCATACCATCATAGCCGTCAATGCCGTTGGTGAGTGCCTTGCTGATCAGATCGCGCAGGTCATTCATCTGCCGCAGAATGACGCCGTCATCCTGGTCCTCAGTAGTACTGCCCTTGCCCACTTCATCCAGAATACTGGCAATATCATCGAGACCCGTCAACTTCTGGCTGGCAGAGCCCACATTGGCAGAAGCGTTCCGATACTGCAAATCCAGGCCCGGGTCCCGCAACTGGACTACGCCAGCCGTAAGAACGCCCTGGCCAATACGGACATTGTAGATGGAAGCGTACTTATCCGATGCCGAGGAGCTCAAACTCACCAGATCCAAACGCTGGCGGGTATATCCTGCGGTGTTGATGTTGGTAATGTTGTTGCCTGTAACGTCCAAACCCGACTGAGCCGCATAAATGCCCAGCCGTGCCACGCCAAAGGCGCCGAATGTTCCGTTCATAAATGGTTCCTCCTCAAGCCCTGATGTCGGTCCGCATGGTTCTGGGGGGGGCGGCAGGTTGTGCGCCGTCCTCGGGATCTGTGGCGACGCCCCGCCGCTCCAGTTCTCCGTTGACCCGCCGCAGATCGGATTCCACCACCGCCCGGGCGGCGTCCTGGGCGCTGCGCAGCTCCCGTCCCTGTCGAATGAGGGACTCCACCGCGCGGCTCAGCTCGCCGCGGCAGGTTTCCGGGCAATGGCCCGCCACCTGCCGGATGGGTACACCGCCGACACCCAGCGCCTTTGCCATATTGGCGCGCTTCTGCTCCAGGCCCCGCAGGGCCAGAGAAGCCGCCTGTTCTCGCTTCATGCAGTCGTTGAGGACCTCCAGATCATGGGCCCGCACGGCTGCGATCTTTTCCGGCTGCAGGGCTGTCAGGTCCCGCAGCGTCTGCTCCAAATCCTGAAGCAGCTGTACATAATCGGTGAATTGTACCGCCATATCAAACCTCCCGGTATTCCGTCATCATCATCCGCGCCGCAATCTCCCGGGCGTTGGGCTGATAGGTGCCGCTGGCAATCCGGCTCTTGAGCTCCGCCAGCTCGGCGTGGGTGGGGCGGGTCCGCACCTGGCGGATAATCCGGCTCACCGATTTCTGCACCGTGGCTTCCTGGCTGTTGGGCTGGGCCGACAGCTGAAATTGATCGAAATTGGGTTGTTTGACCGTCTGCTCCCCATGGGTTGGGGCGGGAAGGCCGCTATGGGCCGCAGTGCCGGATACCGGGTAGGCTCCCGGAGGCTTGATCCCTTGAAACATTGCGCATCCTCCTCTGATCCGTCCGCATCCGCCTGATTCTGAAATGCGGCGGGCTCGCTTACCGGTCGTGGTTCTTGTACTATACTTATCGTCTTCTTCCCCGGAATGTTAAGCGTCTTAACCTGAAAAAGCGGAAAAACTTTTTTCCTATCTGTAAAATATCTTTTCAATTTCCTATTAACATTCTGGAATATGTGCCGATATAGATTAAGTATCCGTTATTCCTAGTTGACAGCTATGCTGTACAACACCATTCTGAAAGAACAGGAGACCAATTCTATGCGTTATGAATTGACAAAAGATCTGCTTACCGGCAACGCGCTGATCGACTCCGAGCACAAGCAGTTGTTCGACGCTATCAACGCTCTGCTGGACGCCTGCGCTCAGGGAAAGGGCCGGGATTCTCTTCCCAAGACCGGCCAGTTCCTCAACAGCTATGTCACCAAGCATTTCAGTGATGAAGAGCAGTTGCAGGTCTCCAGCAAATATCCCGGTTACCCCGCCCACAAGACATTCCACGACGGTTACAAGCGCAAGCTTCAGGACGCCATCGACAGTCTGTTGCGTGACGGCGCCACCGTTCGGGCTCTGGGCGAGATCAACCAGTTGGCCGGTATCCTCATTTCCCACATCCGTACAGAAGACCGGAAGCTGGCCCAGCATCTTCACAGCAACTGAGGCCGTGCCCCTCGGGGCGGCCTCCAGGAAGGTTGTAGATCATGGACAAAGATTTTCTGGCGTATTACAATATACTGAATTTTCTGACGGACAGCACCGGCGACTACTTTTTTCTGCTGGATGTGGCCGGCGAAAAGCTATATATTCCCAAACAGCTGCATAAGACGCTGGCACTTCCCAACACCGATGCCGATTACTGCACCTTACCCGAATGGTTCGGTATCGTATGGCCGCAGGATTTCGCACGGCTGCAGGAGGGACTGGTACATGCCCTCTCCGGCATCTCCGCCGACTACGACGCGGAATACCGGGTGATGGACCGCACCGGCAGCCTGCTCTGGGTCAATTTCCGCGGCAAGGTACACTTCAGCAGCAGCGGCCATCCCCAGTGGATGATGGGCCGTCTGACCATTCTGCCCTCCCACAGCAAGGCTGACCACCTCACTGGTGCGTTCCATATGGATGTGCTGCAAGAGGAGATCAAGCAGCTGCTCGAAAGCGGACAGGATGGGTTCCTGCTGGTGCTGGACGTGGACGATCAGCAGGCCATCAATCTGAAATACGGTCAGACCTATGGCGATCAACTGCTGAAACAGGTGGCCGACTCTCTGGAGGCCGCCACCGGCGGCTCCCAGCGGATCTACCGCATGGACGGCGATTCCTTTGCTGTCAATCTGCCGGGCCGCAGCAGCGGTGAAGTCCGGGAGGTCTTTGAACAGCTGCAGGTCCGGCTGCGGAATCAATGTACCCTGTCCGGCGGCTGTGTCCCGTACCAGACCTACCGGGTCCCTGATGAAGGCGTCCTGTATCAATACGCTGAGACCGCTGTGGACTGCGCCAAGGCCCATGGCAAAAAGATGCTCTGGTTCTTTTCCGCCGAGGATTACCAGCGGGAGCTGGCCGCTCTGGAGCTGAAAGAGGACCTGCAGCGGAGCGTGGACAACGGTTTTGAAGGATTTACCGTGTTCTATCAGCCCCAGGTGGTCTCCCATACCTACGCCCTCCATGGCGCGGAAGCGCTGCTGCGTTACAATTCGCCCCGCCTTGGTCCCGTCAGTCCGGCGGACTTTATCCCTCTGCTGGAGGAAATGCGGCTTATCTGTGAGGTGGGTCTGTGGGTACTTGCCACAGCCCTGGAACAGTGCCGTATCTGGCGGCGGTACATTCCCAATTTTTCCATGAGCGTCAACATGTCCCATGTGCAGCTCTGTGACACAGACATCACCAATCAGGTGCTTCAATGTGTCCAGAACAGTGGTCTGCCGGGCAGCGCCCTGACGCTGGAACTGACCGAGGGCATCCAACTGCTGGATTCCCCGCACATCAATGCGATTTTTGCCCAGTGGAAGCAGCAGGGCATCGCCATTTCCATCGACGACTTCGGCACCGGCTATTCCAGCCTGCAGCGGTTGGAGGAAATGGAGATTGAAGAAGTGAAGATTGACCGCTGCTTCGTCCGGGATATCCATAAAAGTGCCTATAATTACCGGTTTCTCGGCAATATGCTGCAGCTTGCCGAAAGCAGCCGCATTCGCGTCTGTTGCGAAGGCATCGAAACCACCGAGGAACTGGCGGCTCTGGAGGAGCTGCGGCCACGGCTGCTCCAGGGTTTTCTCTTCTCTCGTCCCATCAGTGCCGCCGATTTTACGGCCCGCTATCTGGCACAAGATTCCCCGTCGTATCAGGCCCGTCTGGAGCAGGAGAACGGCTTCCGCCGCCTGCTCCACAACTACGACCAGATGCCTTTGACGGAACTGGCGCCGGGCGATCTGGCCCAAGCCGTTCTGGACGTAGAGGAAGACATTTTTTACATCAGCGATCCGGAGACGTATGAGCTCTATTATATCAACCCCGCAGGACAGCGGCTCTTTGGTACGCGGGATTACCGCGGCAAGCGCTGCTACAAGGTCTTGCAGGGGAGGGATAGTCCCTGTTCCTTCTGTGCCAGCGGCCAGTTGGATACGGATCGTTTTTTCATGCGCGACCATATGAACGAATACTGCGGCCGCCGCTTTATCCTGCGTGACAAGCTGATTATCCTCCAGGGGAAGGCCGCCCGGCTCAGCACCGCCATCGACATTACAGAGCAAGAGCTGACCAGCCGGGATGTCCAGGACCGGCTGGAGTGCGGCAAACGCATGGTGGAGGCCGCTGAACGTCTGTCAGAATGTCACTCGTACCATGAGACCGTTCGGATCGCTCTTGCCATTCTGGGCGATTTTTATCAGGCCGACCGGGTATTCCTTTACAAGGCCCCCTGTGGTCCGTCGGAACACTGGACTGCTTCCACCCGGTGGGAGCGGCCGGACCTGACGCCGCGGCCGCCGGAACTGCTCAGTCTCCCGTCCGGCCCCCTGCGGCGTTGGGTGGAGATGTTCCAGCGGGGGCAATCGGTGGTTACCCTAGGCGCCGGCCCGCTGCAAACGCCGGAGGAGCTGGAGCTGCTCCGCTCTCTGGACATTCACCAGCATTTGGCTGTCCCATTGCTGTGGGAGAAAAAGCTGCTGAGCTTTGTCGGCATCAGCAATCCCCGTCACTGTTCCCACAATGACGCCCTGGCCCGGTTAGTGACCCGGCTGCTGATTACCCGCATGGGGGAATCGCGGCTGCAGCACCATTTAAAAGAGTTGTGCCGGTCCAATTACCGACACATTCTCAGTTCCATGGCCGTGGGCCTGTGGACCATTCGCATCCCTTCCGACGGTCGTCCGCCGCAGTTGGTGGCCGACGAAACCATGTACCGTGCCTTGGGCGCACCCACTTCGCTGACACCGGAGGAGTGTTACCAGTTCTGGTACAGCCGCATCAACGCCGGTTATTACAGCTATGTCCACGATGCCGTGCGGAGTATGATTGACACCGGGCAGAAGGTGCAGCTGGAATACACCTGGAATCACCCCAGCCTTAACGAGGTTCTGGTACAATGTACCGGCATTCGGGCCGAAGACGACGGCGATGGCGTTTGTCTACAGGGCTATCACCGCATTCTCAGCGGCACCCACTGTCCGCAATTCCTGCCAGAGCTGGACAAACGGGAGTTATTCGAGTACAATGAGCTAAAACAGACCATCTTCTTCCATACAGACCGGCACCTGATCGCCGGTGAATGCCGCCATGAAAACGGTTTTCCCCAGTGCTGGATTGACAATCACATTGTCCATCCCCACTTTGCTCAGGAATTTCAGGCCGCATTCTCCCGCGTATGTCTCAAGTCTGATCTGGTTTTGCCGGAGATTTTGCTCCAGTCCAAGGGCGGCACCTACGAGTGGTTCCAGCTGTCCCTGCGGCATCCCGGCCAGGAGGAAGTGGATCTGAATACCATGGTGGTATCCGTGGAACCCATCGGCGCCCAGCGGGTTCAACAGCTGGGGTCCTTGCGGGTCCAACGGTTTTATCATGCTGTCCTGACAGAAACCACAGCCCACGCTGAAGTGGACCTAGAAAGCGGACAACTGCTTTCTGTAGGTGGACTGTGGAGAGACCTGTCCCAGGACTATCGCGGCCATTTCGACCACTTTATCCGGACCCTGCAGGGCTGGCTTTCCCCATATCTGTCCCAGAAAGACCTGACGCTGCTGGACGATTATCTGTCCCGGGAGCGCTGGTCCAGTTTGCTGGAGCGCAGCGATGAGGCCCGGCGGATTATCTTCCGGATGCCGGTGGATGGAACAGAGCGGCGAGTGGAATTGGTTATTCACCTGTTCCAGGAATCCATGACGCAGAGCGTTTATGCTCTGCTCTATATCCGCAACTGCCGGTGTCAGGAAAGCCCCGACTGAGCATCCCACTGTCCCGCCGTCGCAGAACAGCACTGTTCGCAAGACAAAAAATGAGGAGGAGCCTTTATGTTTCACAAAACAAAAATTAAAACGTATCTGTTGACCATTTTTTCAATCATTATCGTTTTGGCAACCATTATTTGTGCCCTGGGTGTCGCGGGTCTGCGCAACATTCGTGCCAATACGAATGTTTTGACCAATCAGATCATCGCCTCCTCTATCGCGGTCAAGGACTGTCGGATTGCCACCAACTCTGCCGCCCGCGATCTGCGGGAAATGATTATTGCGCTTTCTGTGAACGATACGCAATCCATTCCCCAGCTGAAGTCCAGTGTCCAGAGCAGTCTGGAGGAAGTGCAGAAAAATATTGACCTGTTTGCCGAGATCTACGGCACCGCCGATGGATTATCGCAGAAATACCAAAATGCATTTGATAATTGGACCGCCATCGCCTCTCATGTTATGGAGCATGTGGAGGAGGGCAATGTGACGGAAGCCGCTGACGTCGTGATCAATGAATGTTCTCCTGCGCTGGTTGAGCTGCGGTCCATTTCCGAAGAGCTGGACAGCTCCGTCTCCAGCCTCAAGTCCGCCCAGGAAACAACGGTAATGAACAATCTGCGTGTATTTATCATCGTTCTGATTGTTTTCTTTGTTCTGGCTCTGGGCATCAGCCTGTATGTGGCCTTTAACACCACCTATCAGCTCAACAATGTGCTCAGTCAGATTTACAAGGCCGCCGATGACCTGTCCCAGGGCAAGCTCAGCGCCCATGTGGAATATGACGGCGCCAATGAATTTGGCGAGGTGGCCAGACGCCTGAACTTCTCCTTCAGCGAGCTGAACAAGTACATTTCCGCCATTGACTACGGCATGAGCGAGTTTGCCAGCGGCAACTTCTCCTGCGAGTGTCCGCTGCCGTTCCAGGGCGACTTTGCCAATATTCAGCACTCCATTGAGAACTTCCAGGACAAACTCTGTGTGGCTTTGGGTGACCTGGGTACCTCTGCCGCTCAGGTGAATGCCGGTTCCGATCAGGTGGCTGACGGTGCTCAAGCCCTGGCCCAGGGTGCCACGGAGCAGGCCAGCAGCGTCGAAGAGCTGTCTGCCGCCATCGGCGAAATCACCAGCCGGATCAACGACACCGCTGAATTCTCCCGCAAGGCCAACCAGCTGGGCCAGACGGCCCGGGAAACCGTTATCCGCGGCAAGGACGAAATGACCCAGCTGCTCAGCGCCATTCGGGACATTGCCGCCGCCGCCAACAATATCCAGAGCATCATCAAGGTCATCGACGATATCGCGTTCCAGACCAACATTCTGGCCCTCAACGCCGCGGTTGAGGCTGCCCGTGCGGGCAACGCCGGCAAGGGCTTTGCCGTGGTGGCCGATGAAGTCCGTTCCCTGGCGCAGAAGTCCGCTGACGCCGCCCAGGAAACCACCGGCCTGATCAAGAACTCCCTGCAGCACGTTTCCCGCGGCGAGGAGATTGCCCACCGCACCGACACAGCGTTCAACGACGTGGCCACCTCCGCCGAGGATATTCTGAGGATGATCGAAAAGATTGCCCATGCTTCCAGCGAGCAGGCCGATGCCATCTCCCAGATTTCCGTGGGCATCGATCAGATTTCCAGCGTGGTGCAGACCAACTCCGCCACCGCCGAGGAAAGTGCCGCCGCCAGCCAGCAGCTTTCCAGCCAGGCTTCCCTCATGAAGAACCTGCTGGATCAGTTCCGGATCAAGGGCGTATCTGCCACATCCGGTGCCGCTGCAACGGATTCCGGCGACAGCTGCCCCCGTGTACCTCAGTCCGCCGGTTACGTTTCCGACAAGTATTGATTGCATAATACCTGTTGCCCGTGGGATGCTGCAGCATCCCACGGGCTGATTCTTTTGTTGCACACATTACAATTTTATGGTATGCTTTTTTATAAGAAATGACCATTTTAGCCGAATTCCCGGCAGTTGTTAGGCATATTTATTATTTTGATCCAATACTCTGACGGCAAGGAGTTGATTCCATGCAACATGAATCCTATCGCAGACGCAGATTTTTGCTGCTGTCTCTGTCCCCGCTGTATTTTTTGATTATCTCTTTTTTCATTCAGCCCTTTGAGGAGATTTTACAGGGTTTGGTAGCCATTGTGGAAAGTCCTGACTTCCTTATTACCGACTATTTTGTGGTAGGAGGTCCCGGCGCAGCGCTGTTCAACGCCAGCCTTTCCACCTTACTCTGTATTTTGATCATTTACTTGCTGGGTGTGGCCGCGCTCCCCGTCCTGAATCTGGACCGGGGCACGGAGGGCGCACGGCTGGCGGTGTATCTCCTCCTGCTGCTGC
>DVJJ01000171.1 GCA_018716875.1 Candidatus Avoscillospira avistercoris | reverse complement strand
TTTCCTGTCGTATATCTTCGATATAGTCCATCCACTCCAACAATTCTTCCATAGCACAAATCCCCTTTTTATTTTCAGCATATCATAAAAGGGGATTTGTTCACAATTTATTTACTCATGCGTTTGTCGTGTGTCGCCAACCACTTTACGTCGCTGCTGAAATTGTGTATAATGTACCCAATATTGCGATTTGTGAGGAACTGCCCTATGAGAATGAGAAAAAAGCCCAACCTCGGCCCCCGGATGGAGGCCTGCGACCGCGTCTGGGTCCGCGACCCCGCCGCCCTCAAGGGCCACTGGAAGGCCCTGATGCCCGCTGCAAAGGAAATCCGTCTGGAAATTGGCTGCGGCAAGGGCAAATTCACCGTGGAAACGGCCAAGGCCGAGCCCGATGTGCTGCTCATCGCCTTGGAAAAGGTCCCCGACGCCATGGTTATGGCCATGGAATACGCTATGCGGGAGCATCTCTCCAACGTCTTTTTCATTGACGCCGATGCCACCGTGCTGCCGGACCTCTTTGCCGAGGGGGAAGTGGACCTGATCTATCTCAATTTCTGCGACCCCTGGCCCCGGAATAAGACGGCCAAACTGCGTCTGACCTATCGCACTTTCCTGGACAAGTATGCCACGGTGCTCTGCGACGGCGGCCAGATTCATTTCAAGACCGACAACCGGCCCCTGTTTGACTTTTCTCTCGACGAGTTCCGCCGCTGCAACCTGGAAGTCCGCAATGTCACCAATGATCTGCACCGGGACGGCATTGTGGGCATTATGACCGGTTATGAGGAACGCTTCCACAGCCTGGGGACTCCCATCAACCGCTGTGAGTGCATTGTCCACAAGGACACCTACAAAAGGAGTGAAGAACGCATGGAACGCATCAGAATGACCACGCCGCTGGTGGAGATCGACGGCGACGAAATGACGAGAATCCTTTGGAAATCCATCAAGGAACAGCTGATTCTGCCCTTTGTGGATTTAAAGGTGGACTATTATGACTTGGGCCTGCCCAAGCGGGACGAGACCGGCGACCAGATTACCCATGACTGCGCCGAGGCCATCAAAAAATATGGCGTGGGCGTCAAGTGCGCCACCATCACCCCCAACGCCCAGCGCATGACCGAGTACAATCTCCATGAGATGTGGAAGAGCCCCAACGGCACCATCCGTGCCGCCCTGGACGGCACCGTGTTCCGCGCCCCCATCCTGGTGGACGGCATCAGCCCTGCCGTCCGCAACTGGAAGGCCCCCATCACCATCGCCCGTCACGCCTACGGCGATGTGTACCGCGGCACCGAGGTCCGGGCCACCGCCGGCGGCAAGGCCGAGCTGGTCTTCACCGACAAGGACGGCAACGAGTCCCGCCAGACCATCTACGACTTCGAGTGCGACGGCGTGGTGACCGGCCAGTACAATAAGGATTCCTCCATTGCCTCCTTTGCCCGTTCCTGCTTCCAGTACGCCCTGGACACCAAGCAGGACTTGTGGTTCTCCACCAAAGACACCATTGCCAAGAAGTACGACGGCACCTTCAAGGAGATTTTCCAGACCATCTACGATAATGAGTACAAGGAAAAGTTTAAGGCCGCCGGTCTGACATACTTCTATACCCTCATCGATGACGCTGTGGCCCGTGTCATCCGCAGCGAGGGCGGCCTTATCTGGGCCTGCAAGAACTACGACGGCGACGTGATGAGCGACATGGTCTCCACGGCCTTCGGCTCTCTGGCCATGATGACTTCCGTTCTGGTCAGCCCCGACGGCAAGTATGAGTATGAAGCTGCCCACGGCACCGTCACCCGCCACTATTATCAATACCTGGAAGGGAAGGAGACCTCCACCAACCCCATGGCCACCATCTTTGCCTGGACCGGCGCCCTGTCCAAGCGGGGCGAGCTGGACGGCAACGAGGCATTGCAGACCTTTGCCGCCAAGCTGGAAAAAGCCTGCATCGACACCATCGAGGGCGGCACCATGACCAAGGACCTGGCTGCCCTGTGGGAAAAGGACAAGGCCCATGTGGTCACGTCCGACGGGTTCCTGGCCGCAGTGCGGACCCGTTTGGAGCGGTCTCTGTAAGACGATTCGGGAGAACTTCCGGGCCGGGGGCGCCGACCGCGCCGCCGGCCCATCATTTCCGGCGAAAGTTTGCGGAAATGGTAAAAAAATCGTAAAAAATATGGGCGAAACCTATTGTCAACGGCGGTAAAAAGAGATATAATGGGTTGGATACGCAATCCGGGGGGATTTTCCCCCTTTTTCATATGTAACGAATTCATAAAGGATGTGCAATATGGCAGAATCCAAGAATCAAATGAAAGCCAAGGACAATACGGAGGCCGTGGCAGCCATTCAAGCGCTCATCGCCAAGGCCAAAAAGGAAGGGGCCATCCAGGCCACGGAGCTGGTGGCACAGTTGGAAAAACTGGACCTGTCGGTGGAGCGCATCGAGCAGGTCTATGAGCAGTTCGACGCCATGGGCATTCAGATTGTCGGCGCTGAGCTGGAACTGGATTTGGACCTGGGCCCCGATCTGCTGGACGACGAAGAGGACCTGGTGGACCCGGTGGAGCTGGCTGCCGAGTACAACCTGGACGACCCGGTGCGCATGTACCTCAAGGAGATCGGTCAGGTGCGTCTGCTGACGGCCGACGAGGAGATTGAGCTGGCGAAGCGGGTTTCCGAGGGCGACAAGTATGCCAAGGACAAGCTGACCGAAGCCAACCTGCGTCTGGTGGTGTCCATCGCCAAGAAGTATTCCGGCCGTGGCCTGCATATTCTGGACCTGATCCAGGAGGGCAACACGGGCCTGATCCGTGCCGTGGACAAGTTCGACTATACCAAGGGCAACAAGTTCTCCACCTATGCTACCTGGTGGATTCGGCAGGCCATCACCCGCGCCATTGCCGACCAGGCCCGCACCATCCGTGTGCCGGTACATATGGTGGAGGTCATCAACAAGGCCACCCGCTGTAACCGGAAGCTGGTGCAGGAGCTGGGCCGCGAGCCTACCTTGGAGGAAATCGCTGCCGAGCTGAATCTGCCCATCGAGAAGATTATTGAGGCCAACCGGACCGCCGCCGATACCCTGTCTCTGGATACCCCCGTGGGTGACGAGGAGGACACGACCATCGGCTCTTTCGTGGAGGACGACAATACCCCCGGCCCCGCCGATGCCACGTCCAACACCCTGCTGGCCGAGGCTCTCAGTGACATTCTGGGGACCCTCACCGAGCGGGAAGCGTCGGTGCTGCGCATGCGCTTCGGTATGTACGACGGACGGACCCACACCCTGGAGGAGGTGGGCCAGCTGTTCGGCGTCACCCGGGAGCGAATCCGCCAGATTGAGAACAAGGCCATCCGCAAGCTGCGCCACCCCAGCCGCGCCAAAAAGATCAAGGATTTTTATTGCTGAGGCAATTTCAAAACAACGGGACGCCGTTTCTACATCGTGCAGGAACGGCGTCCCGTTTTCGTTATTGCGGTGGTTGAAAGAACGCAGTCCGTACCAACAGAATCCATAGAGCGGCTGCGGCCAGACAAATTAGCAGCAGCCAGCCCATCCGGCGGGACCGCCACGGATGCTGTCCCTTCTGAGCCAGCATCCCGGCCACCAAGGACAGCAGGAAGATACCGCCCCAGATGGCCCAGCCGGAATGGCCGTAGCCCCAGGCCGCCCCGGCGGGATTGGGCCCCAGCAGCTCCCCCAGCAGCAGCCCAAGGAAGAAGCCGCCGAAGGCACACAGGGAAAAGCGGTGCTTCCCAAAGAGGGACGGCAGGGCCGACAAGGCCATGGCGTACCAGTAAAGGTGATTGTGGATCAGCCATCCATATACATAGCTATGCTGTCCGGGTTCGGTATCCAACAGCCAGCCCAAAACGCTGGTGTTTTCCAAATCGCTGCCCACTATGCGCCACAGGAGATACAACAGCCCATAACCGCCCACGGTGCCCATGGCCCACCACAGATTCCGTTTCCACTGTGGGGGGCGGGGAGATGGTACGGGCTGGGGCGAGGGGGTCTCCACCAGCAGCAAATCCACCGTGGTACCGAAGACCTCCGCCAGTTTGAACAGATTTTCCGTACTGGGAGCCGACTGGCCGTTCTCCCATTTGGCTACGGCCTGCCGGCTGACGCCCAGCCGTCCGGCTACTTCCTCCTGGGAGTAGCCTTTGGCTATCCGCTGGGCCTTGATGCGTTCTGCCAATGTCATGGACATCACCTCCAGTTGTCCTGTACAGCATACGATAAATCCCGGTTGCTGTCCACCAACTATTGGTTGCGGGGCCGGAAAACAGCAAAAAAACCCGCCGGATCTTCCAAAAATCCGGCGGGCTGCATATGGAAAGCGGGACGGCGGGCCTTACTGGGCCTTGCGGTTGTCGATGGCCTTGTTGCGGAAGTACATGATCAGATTGAGCATGACGGTGCAGATGTTGATAAAATACATGACCAGGACATAGTTGATGGTGCCGGAAATCAGCTTGGCGCCGACGCCGCAGAAGTAGCCGAAGAGGATCAACAGGATAAAGGTCAGACTGGTGCTGGCTGCGGTACGGGCTTTGTAGGCCTTGTAGGCATTCATGGGCCAGGACATACCGAAGCAGATCAGCATGATGGTTTCTAACAGTGATGCCATGGTATTCTCATTCCTTTTCAATTCTTTTTGATCCAGCACAGCTGGGGAAAATGAAATCAATATTTCTATATCGATTTCTATCATACTGTATCACGTTTTACAAAGAAAGTAAAGATGCAAAGTGAAAATATTGTAAAAAATGTCGAGGGGCGTCGGAGTCGGTTTTTACTGTGGAAATTTGGCAAAAAATCTGATAAACTATAAAATTAGTGTGTATCATATGGCAAAGGGGAGGCGTATTTGTGGTCTTTTCCAGTTTTGTGTTTTTGTTTCTCTTTTTTCCGGCGGTACTGGCCTGCTATTTTCTAGTCCCCCGGCAGCTGCGCAGTGTCCGCAATGGCGTATTGCTGCTGTTCAGCCTGTTTTTCTACCTCTACGGTGAGCCCAAGGGCATTTTTGTAATGCTGGGCGTCATAGCCGTCAGCTATCTGTCGGCCATAGCCATGGAGCGGACCAAAACCCAGCAGGCCCGGCGGTGGGCCATGGGCATCGCCGTGGCGGCCATGGTGGCGGTGCTGGGCTACTATAAATATACGGGCTTTGCCGTGGAAAATCTCAACGGATTATTCGGCCTGTCTCTGCCGGTGCCCCAGGTCATCATGCCCATCGGTATTTCCTTTTTCACCTTTCAGTCTATGAGCTATGTGCTGGACGTGTACCGCCGGACCGTCCCGGCCCAGCGGAACCCCCTGTATGTGGCTCTGTACGTGTCGCTGTTTCCCCAGTTGGTGGCGGGCCCCATCGTCCGCTATGAGACCGTGGACCAGGAGATTGTCTCCCGGCAGGAGCGGTTCGACGACTTCCACGCAGGCTTGCAGCGGTTTCTGGTGGGTCTGGCGAAAAAAATGCTCCTGGCCAACCCCCTGGGCAAGGTGGCAACGGAACTGTTCGGCATGGGCGGCGACGCCCTTTCGCCCCTGCTGGCCTGGCTGGGCGCCGTCTGCTTCGCGTTGCAGATTCTCTATGATTTCTCCGGCTATTCCGATATGGCTATTGGCATGGGCCGCATGTTCGGCTTCCACTTCCTGGAGAATTTCCGGTATCCCTACCTCTGCGATTCCATCACAGACTTCTGGCGGCGGTGGCATATCAGCTTGTCCACCTGGTTCCGGGATTACATCTATATTCCCTTGGGCGGCAACCGCAAGGGCAAGGCCCGGCAGTTGGTCAATCTGGTAGCTGTGTGGGCGCTGACGGGTCTGTGGCATGGCGCCAGCTGGAATTTTGTCCTGTGGGGTCTCTATTTTGCCGCCTTGCTGATTTTTGAAAAGCTGGTTTTCGGCAAGGTACTGGAGCGGCTGCCCACCGTCCTGCGCCATCTGTATGCGCTGTTCTTTGTGCTGCTGGGCTGGGTTATCTTCAACTGTACCAGTCTGGACGCCATCGGCGCGTATCTCCACGCCATGTTTGCCGGTACGCCGGGGAGCGGAGACGGCGCGTATTTGATTTGGTTCCTGCGGCAGTATGGTCTGGAGTTGGTCTGTGCTGTTCTGGCAGCCACGCCCCTGGTGCCCAAGCTGGTCGCCCCCTGGAAGGAGAAAGCCTGGGCCCAGACGGCCTATACGGTGTGGCTTCTGGGACTCTTCGGCCTGTCCCTGCTGACGCTGGCCAATTCGTCCTTTAATCCCTTTATCTATTTCCGGTTCTAAAGGAGGTGCCGACGGTGAAAGATAAACTGCGCAAGCTGCTTTTAATTGTACCGGTGGTGGGCTTTCTGTTTCTGGTGCCCCTGCTGACGCTGATTTCCAAGATTCCTGGCGGACCCCTGACGCCGACGGCGTCCTATTCCGTGTGGGAAAACCGCACCATGGCGGTGTTTCCCCAGCTGACGGCCAAAGGCTTTTGGGACGGCTCCTATTTTGCCGGTTGGGAAACGGCGTTGTCGGACCAGTTCTATGGCCGGGACTACTGGCTGAAAGCCCATACCCGGTACGCCATGCTGCGCCGCAGCGCTTCGGTCAATGACGTGGTCATTACCGAGGAGACGTTGCTGCCCCAGCAGACGGCCACCGATTACAGAGGCCGGGACCTGGACGCGGAAGCACAGGAAATGGCCCAGGACTTGGCGGCGCTGCGGGACCAGGTGGAGGACTACGGCGGTACGTTCCTCTATGTGGGCGTGCCGGAACAGCGCTCCATGCTGGAATCCAGCTATCCCAACTGGCAGACCACCAACGGCGATTACCGGCAAGCGATGCGAGACGCCTTTGTATCGGCCATGGCGGCGGAACAGGTGCCATTTCTGGAGATGAAGCCCCTGTTGGAGGGGCGGGAGGATTTAACGGACCTCTATTCCACCGTGGACCACCATTATACGCTGCTGGGGGCCTATGAGACGTATCTGGCCGTCTGCGACCGCCTGACGGCGGCGGGCTGGGACTTCCCGGTGGTGACGGAGGAGCAGATCACCTTTACGGCCCTGCCCAATCCCTATTTGGGTACCTACAACCGCAAACTCTACGGCCAGTCGCCGGTGACGGAGCCCCTGTGGGTCTGTGCATCGCCCATGGAGGTACCTTTTACCCGTATGGACAACGGCGAGGAAGTGGACGCGGAGGTATTTGATTTGCCCGATTCCACCTGGCAGTATGTTTACTATACGGCCTATATGGGCGGCGATCAGGCGGAGACCATTCTGGACACAGGCCGGGAGGATTTGCCCAAGGTGTTGATCTGGGGCGATTCCTTTACCAATGCCTTTGAATCGCTGGCCTGGATGAGCTTTGGGGAAATGCGCTCCATTGACCTGCGCTACTATACGGAGAAGTCGCTGCCCCAGTATATTGACGAGTACCGGCCGGACATTGTCCTGTGTATCCGGGACGATATTTCCTATTTGACAACCGAGGGCAACGGCAATCTCGCGCCATAAATCGCCGGGGGATTGCGTGGCATCGTGCAACGTGGTATGATTGACACAGAATACCATGGAGCGGCAACGCAACGAGGGAACACCATGGAGAAAGTGGGGAATGGCTATGTATTGGAAGAAAGTTGCAATGATTCTCGCGCTGTGCGGAGTCCTGGGCGGCTGCGGCCAGCAGTTGCCGATTCCGGATGCGGACCCCTCTGCGCCGGTCTCGGGGGAGACCACGCCGGGAACGGAAGGGGAGACCACGCCGCCGGCGGAAGTGGAGCCGGATCCGACGCCGACGCTGGAAGCCCAGGTGACGGAGACAGCGGCGGCAGCCGGAACCCTGACCCGCCGCACCTATGCGCTGGAAAACGGCGACACGGTGGAGCTGCTGTCGCTGGAGGCCCAGGGACCCACCACCGCCGGGGCAGAAGTCTATTCAATCACCATTCCCAGCGACAGTACCATGCGGCTGTGCAAGGCTGACGGCAGCGGTTGGCAGGAGACCACGGCGGCGCCGGGGACCTATCAGACCTCGCTGCTGATGGTGGACAGCGGCGAAGCCGGATCCTTTATGGCCTATATCCCCCAGGGCTGGGAGGAAAAAGAGAACGATTGCCGCCGCAATTTGGGCATCGGTGCGGTGGTGGTGACAGCGGCGGAGGACGGCAATTGTACCTTGACGCTGACGGCCCCGGCATTGAATACGGGCAACACGGCTGAGTGCATGCTGGCCCAGTCGCCGGAAGCGCTGGTGGATTGGAATCAGAAGGGCGTGCCGTCCCTGTGGGCCACCTATACCAACTTGGGTGATGGCCGCTGGTGCTACGACGGTTACTATTGGATTACCTACAGCAACTATATTCCCACAGGCCCCGACGTCTATTTTCAGATGAGCGCCGCCTACCTGTGCCGCAGCATGCTGGCCATGGCGCCCTATAACCGTCTGGCCGATGATTTGGCTCCCTGCATGATGGATGTCATGGCCCAGCGGCAGAACAAATACGGCTACTTTGCCACATCGGCGGGCAGCGAGTGGCTCCTGGGGGACTACGGCATCGGCGCGGGCTTCTATGATACCCGGTTTAACACAGATTTGATGATGATGTTCCTGGACGCCTGGGAGCGGTATGAGTTCCCCCAGTTCCGGGAGACGGCCCGGATTTACGCTGATTTCTTCACAGCCTATGTGCAAAATCACAGCCGCACCACGGCGGGCGGCGGTCTGCTGGTGGATGATTACTACCATCCCAACGGCAATCTGCCCACCCATACGTCGCTGAACCATCAGGTTGCCCAGAATATTCTGGTTTACCGGCTGGGGACGATTCTCGACCGGCCGGACCTGACGGCCCTGGGTGACCGGATGCTGCTGGCCGTGACGGATACGGAACAGAGTTGGATTCGGCCCGATTCCAGTTTGCACTATGCTGTGTACAGCGACGGCCATTTCGGCGGAAACGATTACCCCTATCTGACGTATAACGACCTCTATGATATGCAGGCGTATTTGACGGAGACCCGGGGCAGCCGCAATGAAAGCCTGGACCGGCTTATGGCATCCAAAAAAGCCTGGATGGATGCCAACGGTGTGACACAGTACAAGAAATAAGAGAGCAAGACCACGTGGGCGCGCTGCCAAGTACAGCGCGCCCACGTTTGGTATGGTGAGGGGTTGCTGCTGGTGGGGGATACGCAAAAAGGCCGCCGTCCGCCACCCGCTATGGGGTGGGGACGGCGGCCTTCGGCTGCGCCGGGGATTGCACCATCTGCGGATGGCGCTTTGGGACGATGGGGGAGTTCGCGCCGTGCGCGGCGCGGGTGTTTCGCTGGCTGCGGCCAGCGGGTATTTCGCCCCGTGCGCGGGGCGGGAGTTTCGCCCGCTGCGACGGGCGACCAGAGGCTCTGCCTCTGGACTCCGCGATTTTTTGAAAAAAATCGAGTAAAACTTTTGTTTTTGGGTGCAATGCGAATTATTCGTACAGGGGATACTTTTTGCAAATTTCGGCAACGGCGGCCCGGACTGCGTCGCGGGTGGCGGGGTAATCCACCGCCGTTTTATACATGCACTCCGCGATGATTTCCATATCCTCCGCGCCCAGGCCGCGGGTGGTGGCGGCGGGAGTGCCGATGCGGACACCGGAGGTGACAGTGGGCTTCTCCGGGTCGTTGGGGATGGCGTTTTTATTGACGGTGATGTGGACATCATCCAGTCGGGTTTGGAACTCCTTGCCGGTCACATGGAGGGGCCGCAGGTCCGCCAGCATCAAATGGTTATCGGTGCCGCCGGACACCAGGTCAAAGCCCTTTTCCAGCAGTGCCTTGGCCAAAACCTGGGCATTGGACACGATTTTTTCGGCGTAGGCCCGGAACTCCGGTGCCATGGCTTCCTTGAGACAGACGGCCTTGGCAGCGATAATGTGCATCAGCGGGCCGCCCTGGGTACCGGGGAACACACCGGAATTCAGCTTTTTGGCAAATTCCTCCCGGCCCAGAATCAGGCCGCCCCGGGGACCGCGCAGCGTCTTATGGGTGGTGGTGGTGACGATATCGGCGTAGGGGACGGGGTTCTGATGGACGCCGCCGGCCACCAGACCGGCAATATGGGCCATGTCCACCATCAAAAGAGCGCCATGCCGGTGGGCAATGTCGGCAAATTTATCAAACTCCAGCGCACGGGGATAGGCGGAAGCGCCGGCCACCACCAGTTTGGGCTGCACCCGCTTCACCAAATCCTCCACGGCATTGTAGTCAATGCGGCCCGTGGCCGGGTCCACGCCGTAGGCGTGGAAGTTGTAGTATTTGCCGGACAGATTGGCATGGCTGCCGTGGGTCAGATGGCCGCCGTTTTCCAGACTCATGCCCACAACCGTATCGCCGGGCTGCAGCAGCGCCGCGTAAACGGCCAGATTGGCCTGGGCGCCGGAGTGGGGCTGCACGTTGGCAAACTCCGCGCCGAATAGCGCCTTGGCCCGGTCAATGGCCACCTGCTCCAGCACGTCCACGTGCTCACAGCCGCCATAGTACCGCTTGCCGGGCAGACCCTCGGCGTACTTGTTGGTCAGCACGCTGCCCATGGCGGCCAATACCGCCTGGGACGTGATGTTTTCCGATGCAATCAATTCAATGTTGCGCCGCTGGCGGCGCAGCTCCTCGTCCATGAGACCGGCAATCTCCGGGTCGAAGGAACGGACAAATTCGATGGATTCCACAGCTGCATTGTTCATGGGTTTCATTCTCCTGTTCTGCATAAAAGTAAAAAAAGAGCCAGTCCCGGAGGGCCGACCAACGTGAAATGCAAAGCAGCGATTGCACCAATAGAATATAACAGGGGGGGGTGCAACCGGATACTCTGTCCTTTTGCCTGAGAGATTCGACGGCTGACGCCGTCTTGCACCTTCGGCACTCCACATTGGAGATTCTCCAGAGTTCCCTCGATCTTTCAGTCCCATCCCCGGAGGGATTCCTGAGAGTATGACTCCTTCGGCAGACCGGTACGGTCACTTTCCTGAAAGACTTCGCAGGGCCATATGGAATTGCTTTTATTATAAAGTGAAAAAAAGCGGGAAACCATTGGCGTTTTGTATAAAATATTATGGCGGATTCAGCCGGAAAATATGCGAACCATCAAAATAGTGCCGATTGACAGAAACGGCGTCCATGGTATGATAAGGGAAGAAACCCCACAGAAGGAGGGATAGACCATGAAACGAAGATTGTTGGCCATGGCAGCGCTGACGGCGGTACTGCTGACGGCCTGCACCCAATGGGACGCGCAGGAACCCGTTATCGGCATTGTGGATACGGATCATGAGGAATCGACGGAACCTACAGAAAAAAATTCCGAAAATTCTGTAACCAATCCGCCGGCTACTCCGTCTAAAGAAATGGAGGAAACGATGTCCAGGGTGTCGGTCCGGGTACAGACGGAGCAGTACGACGCCACGGACGATGACGGCGCGCTGCTGTGTACGGTGCGTCTGTCCGTACCCACCGTGACCGTGGAGGGCCGGGATGCGGCCCAATCGGCCATCCAGGCCGTATTGGACCAGATGGCAGACCAGCGGCGGACCGAAGCGGAACAGGTCACGGAGCTGGCCCGGACGGACCGGCCCGCGATGGAACAGTACACCACCTTCCAGGGCTACGGCGTCACCGACAGTCTGGACCTGGGACGGCTGGACAGCCGCACCATCAATCTGCTCTGGACCACCAGCGACAACACCGGCGGCGCCCACGGCAATACCATGACCACTGCCTTTGTATTTGACGCGGAGACAGGGGAACGGCTCAGCCTGTTGGATGTGGCCATTAACACCGACGCCCTTTCCATGCAGCTGGAGGAACAGGTCTTGCAGCAGATGGAGCAGGCGCCGGAACAGTATTTTCCCGAGGCGCAGCAGTGGGTACCCCAGCTGTTGGAGGACGGCTTCTGGTACTTTTCCGAGGACGGCGTAGTGCTGTTGTCCAATCCCGGCGTGCTGGCCCCTTACGGCGCCGGAACGCTGGAATTTACGGCGACATACGAAGCGCTGACGGGACTGCTGGACGAACGATGGATACCGGACCCGGCGGCAGACAGCCAGGGAGAGCCCCAGGTGGCCCTGATTGCTGACGACGGTGCGCCCACTCCCACGGAAACCGTCCAGGCCGATACGTCCGGCGCGGAGATGGTCCTGTGGACCGACGGCGTGCTGGAGGATTTCCGTATCTGGCGGGTCACCAGCAGCGACGGCGTCACCTGGTACCGGGGCGGCTGCTGCTACGCCGCCGACCGCCTGGAGGACGGGCAGGCCGTGGGCCTGACAGCCATGCTGCCGGACGTTATGACCAATGTAATGATTTCCTATACGGTGGATGGGGAGACCGTCTACCGGGGCATCGGCGAAAGCGGCAAGGACGGTTCGGTGTTTTTCCTGGAACTGGACACAGTCATTGATTAAGAATCCTTTAAATTTCTACAAAAGGAATTGGCATTTTTCGCGCCTCCATTGACAAGCCTGGGAAAGATTGATATATTTTCTGTACTAAGACATTTAACACACTCATTTACATTCAATTTAAGGAGGAATCGCCCATGGAGGATCAGGGTGTCAAGTTGGAGAAGCGGCCGGAGGAAACGCCGGCCATTGACACGGCAGAAGCCGACCGTCTGCGGGTTCTGGAGGAAAAGAAGGCCCGGCGGGAAGCGGCAGCCAAGCTCAAACGGAAGAAAATCCGCCGCAAGCGCATTATCACTTCTGTGATTGCATTGGCGGTGGTGGGCGGCATCGCCTTTGGCATGATGCAGCTGTTCAAAGAGAAAAAACCGGAGATGACCATCTGGAGCCAGCCGGTGGAGCGGGGCACCATCAGCAGCAACGTCAGCGGCAACGGCGAGACCAAGGCGTTGAAATCGGCCACGCTGACCCTGACCTCCGGCGGCACAGTCCAGGAGGTCTTTGTCAAGGAGGGCCAGCAGGTCAACGAGGGCGATCCCCTCTATACGGTGGACAGTGCCGAGGCCCGCAAAGCGGTGGAGGACGCCCAGAAGAACGTCAACGACTATCAGAAGCAGATTGACGCCTTGAACAAATCCTATGCCGATCTGACCTTTACCGCACCCTTTACGGGCAAACTCATCGAGGCCCCGAGTCTGAAAGTGGGCAACACCATTTCCAGCGGAGAAAAGCTGGGCAAGCTGGTGGACGACACTTCTATGAAGCTGTCCCTCTACTTCAGCTACGCCTATGAGCAGGAATTTGCTGTGGGCAAGACGGCCAATATCTCCATCCCCACCACCATGACCAATGTCACCGGCACGGTGGAGACCATCAACAAGGTCCAGCGCATCAGCCCCGAGGGCTCCAAGCTGTTCGAGGTCATCTTCACCATGAAGAACCCCGGCACCCTCACCGAGGGCATGGGCGCTACGGCATCCCTCAAGGCTTCCGACGGCAGCGAGATTTTCGCCTATGAGCCCGGCACCCTTACATATAACCGTTCCGTGGACCTGACCACCAAGGCCGGCGGCGAGCTGATCAAGGTGAATCTTGTCAACTACAGCACCGTCCAGTCCGGTACGGTCCTGGTGCAGATGAAGGGCGACAACAACGACGATCAGATGGCTTCCCTCAACACCTCTATGAGCACGGCCCAGGAGAACCTCAAGAAGGCCCAGGACGCCCTGGCCAAGTACAACGCTGTGGCTCCCATCTCCGGCACGGTCCTGTCCGTCGGCTTGCAGCCCGGCCAAAAGGTACCCACCGATACGGTGGCCGTGACCATTGCCGACGTCAGCGTTATGACTGTGGAGGCCAAGGTGGACAGCATGAACGTCTCCTATGTCAAGCCCGGTATGCCCTGTAATATTGTCCAGTACACCATGAACGGCGAGCAGACCACCGCCCCTGGCACGGTTCTGTCCGTCAGCCTGGAGGGTAAGACGGAGAACGGCATATCCTATTTCCCGGCCACCATTCAGGTGGAAAACCCCGACGGCAGTCTGCGGCCCGGCATGTATGTGGAATACAGCCTGTCGGCGTCCCAGGTGGAGGATGCCCTGATGGTGCCCCTCCAGGCCGTCAAGCAGACGGAGCAGGGAACCTGTGTCTTTGTGGAGGCCGCCGAACCCCCGGCCAATGCTTTGGATTCCGCCAGCCTGGGTATGGAGGTCCCCAAGGGCTTCTATGCCGTCCCCGTCACCATCGGCGTCTCCGATCAGACCAACGTGGAGATCAAGGAGGGCGTGGAGGAAGGCCAAACCGTCTTCATCCAGTACATGACCAACGAGGGCAGCTCCTGGGATGACAGCGGCATGGGCGGCGGCGTCGTTATCATGGGATGAGGTGAGTGACATGGAGACCATGGAAACGAAACTCATCGACGTGCAGGAGGTCTACAAAATCTACAACGAGGACGAGGAAAACGAGGTCCGGGCGCTGGACGGCGTCTCCCTGGAAATCGGCCGCGGGGAATTTGTGGCCATCGTCGGTGCTTCCGGCTCCGGCAAGTCCACCCTCATGAACATTCTCGGCTGCCTGGACGTGCCCACCTACGGCGAATACTATTTGGACGGCCACGATGTCACCACCCTGACGGACCAGGAGCTTTCCCGCATCCGCAACCGGGAAATTGGCTTCATCTTCCAGGGCTACAACCTGATCCCCGGCCTCAACGCCGTGGAGAATGTGGAGCTGCCCCTGATCTACCAGGGCGTCCGGGGCGACAAGCGCCGGGACATCGCCATGGAGGCGTTGGAGCGGGTAGGGCTGGAGGACCGGTACGACCGGCGTCCCTCCCAGCTCTCCGGCGGCCAGCAGCAGCGGATCGCCGTGGCCCGGGCCATCGCCACCCAGGCGCCCATCATCATGGCCGACGAACCCACCGGCGCACTGGACTCCAAAACCGGTGAACATGTGCTGCAAATCCTCCACGATCTGAACAAGCAGGTGGGAACCACCATCATCCTGATCACCCATGATATCAAAATCGCCAAGACGGCCCGGCGCATTGTTCAGATTTCCGACGGCAACATCCTCCAGGATTGCCCCAGAGAGGAGGCGGTATTTTGAATCTGCGTCAATCCTTTAAAATGTCCATGCAGTCGCTGATGTCCAACAAGGGCCGCGCCTTTTTGACGATGCTGGGCATCATCATCGGTGTGGCTGCCGTTATGATCATGGTTTCGGTGGTCCAGGGACAGAACAAGATGACCAAGGAGCTTTACGAAGCCCAGGGAACCAATAAAATCAGCGTCAGCGCCACGAGCTACACGGGACTGGACCTGACCGAAGACCTCTATGAATACTGCCTGAGTCTTTCAGACTATGTGGCCGGCGTCACGCCAAACGGCTCGGTTTACGGCAATCCGGTGAAATACATGTCGGCCAACACGGAAAACAATAAAAAAATGGGGTCTCCCAATCTCTATTTGGGCAGCGACCAGTATTCGATCTGCAATAATTTCACCATCGCCCAAGGGCGGGACCTGTCCTATCTGGATGTGAAGCGATACAAC
>DVJJ01000170.1 GCA_018716875.1 Candidatus Avoscillospira avistercoris | reverse complement strand
AACGATTTCCGCGTATAAGCGTTTCTGCGGCGTAAAAAGAAGGTAGTTGGATATGAATATCGTATATTTAATCGGCCTGCTGTTAGCGTTTTTCTTTGTGTTTTTCGGCATCATGGTGGATTTCAATGCCGCACAGGTTGTGGACCCCGAGCAGCTGACGCTGTTCATCGACCCGGCCAGTATTCTGATCGTTATCGGCGGTACATTTGCCGTGGTTGTGGCCTGCTATCCCAAGCAGGTGCGGTCTATGCTCAAGCATTTCCGCATTATGCTGGGCGCAAAGACGTTTAATCCGGAAAAGTACATTGACGAGCTGGTGGAACTGGCACAGATTGCCCGTAAAAATGGCCTTCTGGCTTTGGAAGAGCGGGCCAACGCACAGCCGGACCCTTTCTTTAAACAAGCGATTATGCTGATTGTGGACGCCACAGACCCCGACCGGGTCCGCAGCATTCTCACCAATGATATTGAACAGACCTCTGCCCGCCATCAGGAGGTTGTTGCCATGTACGAGCGAGGCTCTAATGCCGCTCCGGCTTTTGGTATGATCGGTACCCTGATCGGTCTGGTTAAGATGCTTTACGCTCTCAATGATGCAGATATGAGCAGCCTGGGCCCCAATATGGGCGTGGCCTTGATTACGACGTTCTATGGCTCTTTGCTGGCCCACGTGGTATTTAACCCCATTGCGGCCAACCTGACAGCCCGCGATGAAGAGGAAATGGTCTGCCGGGAGATTATTTTGGAAGGCATTATGGCCATTCAGTCCGGTGAGAATCCCAAGTACCTGCGGGAGCGCCTGCTGACCTTTACCAACCAGAACAAGCGCGACGGAGAGTCTGGCGGTAAAAGCAAGCGGAGAGGCAAGGGCAACGAAGAATAAACGGACTGCCTTGACCATATAAGGAGATGGACCCAATGAAACGGAACAAAAAGAGCGGCGGAGGCGGCGCCAACTGGATGGACACCTATGGCGATATGGTGACCCTGCTGCTGTGCTTCTTTGTTATGCTCTATTCCATGTCCAGAGTGGATGAAAGTAAATGGATTGCCTTGGTGCAGTCGTTTAACCCCGATTATGCGGTGGATGAGCCGTCTCAGATTGTAGTACCCGGTGAAATTGCCAATGAGCCGGTGACAGATTTGCCGTCGGCGCTGACGCAGGATCAGGTGGAAGCGGCGCTGGAGGGGTTGTATGTCTCCATGTCGGAGTATGTGGCTTCCGCCGGACTCCAGGACATGGTCAGCCTCAGCAAAGGCAGCGGCTATGTGTTCATCTCTTTTGACGATACAATCTTTTTTGACGGCGACAGCTCTGTGCTCAAGGACGGCGGTAAGGCCATTCTCGATCAGATTGCTGTCCCGCTGGCAGAAGCCAGCGAGTCCATCAATGAAATCCGCGTTTTGGGCCACACGGCACAGGCTTCGCCGGATCGGCCCAACTATGTGGATGTGGACCGGTTCCTCTCCTCGGACCGGGCCACAGTGGTGACCATTTATCTTCAGGAGAAGAATATCATCGATCCTGCCCGACTGGTCAGTGTCGGCTACGGTCAATGGCGGCCTATCGCCAGTAACGATACCGCCGAGACGCGGGCACAAAACCGCCGGGTGGAGCTGATTATCAGCGGCATACAGCCCGACAGTACCGAAGGGGACAGCTTGGAGCAATATTACACCATACGTGGTGAAGAGGCGGTCAACGTCACGGAGGAAACCGCTTCGCAGGCAATTCCTTCGTCCTGAGAGGAACTCAACGCGAACGTGGACCGTTGTCCCATAGGGAGGTAACAACATGGCAGAGGTTCTGTCGCAGAGCCAAATCGATGCATTGCTGAATGCAGCGCGAAGCGGAGAGATGGATCTGTCCGCCTCGGCGGAGAAGAATGACAAAAAATATAGAAAATACGACTTTTACAGCCCGAGAAAGTTTACCAAAGACCGGTTGAAGATGCTCAATGGTATCTTTGAAAACTATACGAGGATCATTAATTCCCGTATCAACGCCCAGCTGCATACCACCTGTGAGATGCAGGTGGAATCAGTGGAGGAACAGCGTTACTACGAATTTTCCAACGGTCTGTCCGAGGGGGATGTGCTGACCTTATCCGATGTGTGTGTGGACCAGCGTGCGGAACCCGACGCACAGCCGGTGCTGTTCCACTACACCACCACCTTGATGCTCAGCATGATGGACCGTCTGATGGGCGGTGACGGAGATCTGGGCAACAAGATTTCCGGCGGTTACTCCATGACCAACCTGGAGCTGAAGCTTTATGAGAGTATGGTCAAGGATATGATTACGCCGTTGGGCAGCAGCTGGGAGAACTATGTGGATCTGGACTTTCAGTTCCGCCGAGTGGAGACCAATCCCACTCTGGTACAGCTGATTGGTCTGGACGAGACGGTGGTCATAGTCGGCATCAATATCCGATTTTCCAACTGTGAGGGACGGCTTAACATCTGTTTGCCGGGCCTGACGTTGACCAATATCTTCACGCAGATTGCGGCGGCTAATCAAACGGGCCGCGGCAGCGGCGAAGACAATCGTCAGGAGATTATGGGTATTCTGCGGGATTCGGAGCTGGATGTGGTGGCTGAGCTGGGACGGACCAAGCTCCAGCTGCAGGACATCTACTTCCTCCATCCAGGCGACGTGATCGATCTGGGACAGCCCGCAACGGGCACCATTCAGCTGTACGTGGGCAATGCGCCTTGGTTCAGTGGTAAGATCGGCACACAAAATAAGAATATGGCCGTAAAGATCATGGAGACCTATGACAATCAGGGAAGAAGGGAACAGTAGGGCTATGGAGCAGAATATATTTAGCACAATGGAATTGGATGCCATTGGCGAGGTCATGAATATCAGCTTGGGATCCTCAGCCACGGCGGTGTCCAATCTGCTGGACCATCGTGTGGATATCACCACGCCTTCGGCGTCACTGGTATCGGTGGAAGATTTCTCACTGGGCGACTTGGAACCGGCCATCGCCGTGGAGATCAAGTATGTGTCCGGCTTGGAAGGCAGTAACATTATGCTGCTCAAGCGCAACGACGTTAAGGTGATTGTGGACATCCTTATGGGCACGACAATGTCCGATGAGGAGTTTGAGTTTAACGATCTGACCATCAGCGCCGTCTGCGAGGTTATGAATCAAATGATGGGCGCTTCGTCCACGGCTTTGTCGGACTTTTTGGGGCGGCCTGTTAACATTTCAACGCCCAAGTCCTACACCCTGGACGATTTGCCCAAGTTTAAAGAGGAGCACTTCCAGGGCGTTGACGGTCCCCTGGTGGTGGTGCGCTTTATGTTGCGCATCGAAAATATCCTCAACAGTGAATTTGTCAACGTCATGTCTGTGGATTTGGCCCGAGAACTGCTGAGCGGTTTTGGCATGGATTTCAGCGCCATGTCGGAGCCTGCCTCCGCTTCGGCTCCTGCCTCTACTCCGGCTCCTGCGGCCGCGCCCGAGTCGGCCCCAGCATCGGATTCCGGCGGTGTTTTGAGTCAGGACCAGATCAAGCGCCTGATGGGAGGCGGCGGTGCGGCTTCTGCACCTGCTCCAGCTCCGGCATCGGATTCCGGCGGTGTGTTGAGCCAGGACCAGATCGAGCGCCTGATGGGCGGCGGCGGTGCCCCTGCCCCGACCGCAGCACCGGCTCCGGCGGCTGCTGCAGCCCCCACCCCGGCGCCCCAGCAGCCGGCAGCGCCGCAGCCTGGATACCAGCAACCTGCGTATCAGCAGCCTGCCTATCAACAGCCGATGTACCAGCAACCCATGTATCAGCAGCCGGTTTATCAACAGCCGATGTATCCGCTGCAGGAGAACAAGGTCATCAGTGCCCGTCCCCTGCAAATGGAGCCGCTGGATGTGGCCCAGCAGATTGGCCAGGAGCAGGCACAGAACTTGGAACTGATTATGTCGGTGCCGCTGGAAGTATCTGTGGAGATCGGCCGCACAAGGCGGAAGGTGGAGGACATTCTCACCTTCTCCAAGGGTTCTCTGGTGGTGCTGGACAAATTGGCCGGCGACCAGGTAGATTTGTTCGTCAACGGGCTGTGTGTGGCTCGGGGCGACGTGGTAGTGGTAGACGACAACTTCGGCGTTCGTATCACCGAGGTGCTCCGCCAGCCGGGGCTGCTGAATTTGTCTGCAAATAATCCTCAGAAGAATTGATAAAAAAGGATGGGAATTATGGCCAAGATTTTGATTGTTGACGATGCTGCATTTATGCGCAAGGTGATCTGTGACACCCTTTCCAAAAATGGGTACACCGATCTGCACGAGGCTGTGGACGGTGCGGATGCCGTGGAAAAGTACTTTGAACTGAAGCCGGATCTGGTGCTCATGGATATCACCATGCCCAACATGGACGGTCTGGAGGCCCTGAAGGCCATCCGTGCCAAGGACAGCAATGCCAATGTGGTAATGTGCTCTGCCATGGGCCAGGAGGCTATGGTTGTGGAGGCCGTGCAGTCCGGTATCAAGGACTTCATCGTCAAACCGTTTAAGGAGGACCGCCTCTTGAAGGCCGTAACCTCCATCGTGGGCAATCCCTGATGGGAGATGAACTGCTGACGCTGCTGGGCACCGTGTTTATGATCCTTTTGGTGTTGGTGCTGGCTTACGTCTGCACCCGCCTGTTGGCGAGACGGCTGCCTGGTACCGTCACCGGCAGCGGTCAGCGGATTCGCATATTGGAAAAGGTCCCTATGGGCAAGGACAGCCATCTGCTGCTGGTAAAGCTGGGGGATGCCTATCAGTTTTTGGGTGTGAGTCAGGGAGCTGTAACCTGTCTGCGTCAAGTACCGCCGGAAGAGGCGGAGCAGTGGGACCAGACTGGTGATGATACCCGGACGTCCGGTTTTCAGGCGGCGCTTCGGCAGGTCCTGGAGCAGCGGAAAAACAAGGGAGGACAGTGAGAAGCTGTGGATGCGTTAATCAATGTAAACGGTGAGCAGGTACAAACCCTGCAAATCCTCTTTCTCACCACCCTCATTACCTTGATGCCCTCCATCCTGGTGATGATGACATCCTTTACCCGGTATGTGATTTCCTTTTCCTTTCTGCGTTCAGCCATGGGCCTGCAGCAGAACCCACCCAACATGGTTTTGATTGGTATGGCGCTCTTTTTGACGCTCTTTACCATGTCGCCGGTGATGGATCAGATTCGGGAGGAGGCGTACACGCCGTATACCCAGGATCAGATTACGCAAGAGGAATTCATTGACCGTGCGCAGGTGCCCTTGAAGGAGTTTATGGCCCGGCAAACGGAGCCCAGCGCGCTGCAGCTGTTTACCGATCTGGCCCACATGGACCAACCGGAGGACCAAGAGGCGGCGGACCTGCCCTTGCGGGTTCTGGTGCCGGCATTTATGGCCAGTGAACTGAAGCGGGCGTTCCTCATTGGTTTTTACCTGTACATCCCCTTCGTACTCATCGATGCTGTGGTGGCGACAGCCCTCATGTCTATGGGTATGATTATGCTGCCGCCGGCTATGATCTCCATGCCTTTCAAACTGCTGTTGTTCCTGGCGCTCAACGGATGGGAACTGTTGTTTTCCACCTTGGTCCAGGGATTCCGATAGCGGAAAGGAGGTTGGGTGATCCATGGAAGTGGTAGATGTTATGCGCCAGGGCATGGGCGTGATTTTGAAAATCAGCGGTCCCCTGCTGATTCTCAGCATGTTAGTAGGTGTTCTGGTGGCTATCTTCCAGGCGGTGACCCAGATCCACGAGCAGTCTCTGTCCTTTATTCTGAAACTGGTGGTGGTGGTAGGTGTCCTGCTGCTGGGCGGCGGCTGGATGCTGGAGGTCTTATTGGACTACACCCGTTATCTCTTTACGTTGATGTGACGGAGGTGGGCCTGTGATTGACTGGAGCCAGCTGTGGTTACTGGAATGCATTTTCGTGCGGATGACGGGATTTGTCCTGTTCAATCCATTGTTGGGCCGCAGCAATCTGCCTGGTCTGGTGAAGGCAGGATTTATTCTGGTACTGACCATGGCGGTTTACGGCACCGGACCGGAATTGACGGTGTCGGTGCCGGAGCATTATCTGGAATTTGCCGTAATTTTGCTGCTGGAACTGGCCGTAGGCTTCGCCCTTGGTTTTATTATGCGGCTGTTTTTTTCGGTAGTCCAGACCGGCGGTAGTGTCATCGATACTCAAATGGGTCTTACGATGGCACAGATCTACGATGCCGGCAGCCAGAGCAACCTGAGTGTCACCGGCTCCTTGCTCAACATTTTGATGGTTCTCATTTTTTTCGCGGCCAACGGCCATTATACACTCCTGCGCATTTTGACGTTGTCGGGGGAACTGCTGCCCTATGGTACAGCTAATCTGGGCCAAGAAGTAGTCTCCTATACGGCAGAGGTATTTATTAGCTGCATGCTGCTGTCCATCAAGTTGGCGCTGCCTATTTTGGCGGCGGAGCTGTTGGGTGAAATTGGCATGGGCATTTTGATGAAGGCCATTCCGCAGATCAATGCCTTCGTCATCAACATAGAGTTGAAGGTTATTATTGGACTGGGATTGTTGTTCTTCTTCCTTACGCCCATCAACGAATTTCTGCTGAGTATCGAACAGGAGATGCTGCAGGAGCTGGAGCGGATGCTGCAGCATCTGGCAGCCGGAGCCTAGAATTCACGACGAACGGCAGAGGAGGTGGTGATGGACCATGGCCGACAGTTCCAAAACTGAAAAAGCGACACCAAAGAAACGACGGGACGAACGAAAGAAAGGTCATATCTTCTTCAGTAACGACGCCGTTTCGGTGGTGGTGCTGTTGGCCTGCTTCTGGACCATCAAACTGCTGGGGCCCGGTGCTGCGGAAGAACTAGCATCTTTTTTCTACTTCTGCATGCATATGGCCACAGACTCCACAGGACTGCCTGGAACAGAGTTGGTGATTCGCCTATTGGTGTCCTTTGCCAAAACAGCGGGACCGTTGCTGGCTGTCTCGGTTGCGGCGGGACTGGGTGCCACGTTTTTTCAGACGCGGCTTCTGGTTTCAGGAGAATCCATCCGCCCCAAACTTAGCCGCCTGAATCCCATTCAGGGATTTACCCGGTTGTTCTCTCTGCGCAGTATCATTGAGGCCCTCAAGGGCCTGCTGAAAATCCTGCTGTTGCTGGTTCTGATCTATCAGTTTATTTCCGGTGTGGTGGGACTGTTTACCAAATATTTAGATACCGACTTGCCAACAGCCTGTGCCCACCTCTTTGAAGAGACATTTCGGATGGTAAACCAGATTCTTCTGGTTTATGTGGTTCTGGCCGGCGCCGACGTGTTCTACCAGTGGTGGGACTATGAGCGGCAGATGCGCATGTCTAAGCAGGAAATTAAAGAAGAATACAAACAGATGGAAGGCGATCCCCAGATCAAGGGCAAAATCAAAGAAGCCCAGCGGCGTCGAGCACAGTCCCGCATGATGCAGCAGGTGCCTCAGGCCGACGTGGTCATCCGTAACCCCACCCACTTCGCGGTGGCCCTGCGGTACAACGCCGAGCGGGATGACGCGCCTGTTGTTCTGGCCAAGGGCCAGGATGAACTGGCGCTGCGCATTGTCCGCATTGCCGAGGAGCACCAGATTGCTGTGGTGGAAAATGTTCCGCTGGCCCGTGCCCTCTACGCCTCCACTGAGTTAAATATGCCCATCCCACCGGAACTGTATAATGCGGTGGCAGAGGTGCTGGTGTACCTCTACCGGATGGATGGCAAGCTGAAAAAAGGCGAGAAAGTAGGAAGCTAAGATACCATGAACAAGATTCTCAAAAACGCCATATCGCTGATGGTCGTGGTCATCGTATTGTTCCTGGTGATCCCCCTGCCGGCTTTCATGCTGGACGTACTGATCATTCTCAACATCTCCATGTCCATCCTGATTTTGATGATCACCATGAACATCAAGGAGACGCTGGAATTTTCCATTTTCCCATCGCTGCTGTTGATCACAACGCTATTCCGATTGGGATTGAACGTATCCTCTACCCGACTGATTCTGTCCGAAGGCGGTCAGGCCGGCGTGGTCATCAAGTCCTTCGGTACCCTGATTACCCGCGGCAATATCGTTATCGGTGTGCTGATCTTTCTGATCATCGTTTTGGTGCAGTTTATTGTCATTACGAAGGGCGCCGAGCGTGTCTCCGAAGTGGCGGCCCGCTTCACCTTAGACGCTATGCCCGGTAAGCAGATGGCCATTGACGCCGATTTGAGCTCTGGCCTCATTGATGAAAAAGAGGCCCGGCAGCGGCGCTACAAGATTCAGAAGGAAGCCGACTTCTACGGCGCCATGGACGGCGCCACTAAGATCGTCAAGGGCGACGCAGTCATGTCCCTGATTATCACGGTCATCAACTTTGTGGCCGGTGCCATTATCGGCATTGTCCAGGGCGGCGGCGATATCGGCACCGTGATCAGCACCTATTCCATAGCTACCATCGGTGATGGTCTGGTGTCCCAGATTCCGGCTCTGATGATTTCCACGGCCACGGGTATGATTGTTACCCGTTCCGTGTCTGACGGCAGCTTGAATACGGATGTCATTGGACAGTTTAAGGCCCAGCCCCGTGCCATCCTGTCCACTGGCGTCATCCTGATTTTCATGGCAGTCATTCCCGGAACGCCGACGGTTCCGCTGGTTCTGGTAGGCGGCGCTCTGGGCGCCGGCGGCTTTGTCAGCTCCAAACGAATGGAGCAGCAGAAGCTGATGCCGCCGCCGGAGGAAGCACCTGCCATGGCAGCGGCCCAAGAGACCCAGGCCCCCAGCGAGGCCGATTACTTCAAGGATATCAATAACGTCTATTCCCTGCTCAGCGTGGAACCCATTGAAATGGAGTTCGGCTACAGCCTGATTCCTTTGGTGGATGAGAGCAGCGGCGGCAAACTGATCAGCCGCATTGTGATCTTCCGTCGTCAGTTTGCGCAGGATATGGGCTTTGTTATCCCCTCCATTCGTCTCCACGATGGTGCGGCGTTGGGTACCAACCAGTATGTCATCAAGATTCGCGGTGAGGAAGTGGCCTCCGGCGAAATTCTGGTGGACTATTATCTGGCTCTGGAGCCTGCCAACCCCAGCGGCGAGATTGACGGTATTGAAACCGTGGAACCGGCTTACGGTATTCCGTCCCGGTGGATTCTGCCGGAGAACAAGGAAATGGCCGAAATCTACGGCTATACGGTTATCACACCGCTGACGGTTATGCTGACGCACCTGTCGGAGACCATCAAGAAGCATGTCCACGAACTGGTCAACCGGACGGAGACCATGCAGCTGGTGGAAAACCTCAAGAAGACCGAACCCGATCTGGTGGCCGATGCCATTCCCAACATTGTTACCTATGCCAACCTGGAGAAGATTCTCCGCAATCTGCTGCGGGAGGGTATTCCTATCAAGGACCTGAGCGCCATTCTGGAAACCATTGTGGACGTGGGCGCTACCACACGGGATATGGATTTGATCACCGAGCAGGTCCGCGGCGCGCTGAGCCGTACCATTACCCGCAAGTTCTGCGAAAACGGTCAGCTGAGAGTGGTGACGCTGGACGCCGAGGTGGAGACCAAGATCCTGTCGGCCCTGACGAAGAACGAACACGGCGTCTATTTGGCGCTGAGCCCCGAGATTATGCAGCAAATCATTGCGGAACTGGGAGAGCTGCGTAAAAAGTTTAATGAACTGTCTCAGACGCCCATTGTGCTGACGAGTCAGGTAATCCGCGTTTATGTCAGCCGGATGCTTGCCCAGTTCTATCCGGATGTCTACGTGCTGTCGTTTAATGAGATCACCAGCAACGTCCAAATTCAGGCCATCGGCAATATCACCCTGCCCGCCAAGGAGAAACGCACCGAAAGTAAAGGACGGTAACCGCCATGACGACCATGACAAGATATGACGGCAGTACCGCCATGGCAACGGACGGTCCCGAAGAGGGACCGGACACCGGCCAGGAGAGCAGCGAGTCTTTGCTGCGGCGGTACAAGGAAACCGGAGATGACGCCCTCAAATGGGAGCTGGTTCTGCGGTTTGAGAATCAGATCCGCCGCATTGCCGCTCGTGCCTATGGCGTGGGATTAGGCGGCAATCAGCTGGAGGATGTGGTCCATGAGGGACTGCTGACTCTGCTGGGAGCCGTGGACCGCTTTGACCCGGATAAAGGGGTAAAGCTGGAGACCTATGTGACCAAGCGCTTGCGGGGCATGATGATTGATCTGAGCCGCAAGGAGGACTGGCTGCCCCGGCAGCTGCGCCAGAAATTCACCAAAGTCAATCGGGCGGTGGATGAATTGTCTGTGGAGCTGGGCCGCACGCCCTACGGCTGGGAGGTTGCCCGGCGTCTGGATATGAGTCTGAAAGAGTATGAAAAAACCCTTTCTGAAACTGCGGGCGCCAATCTAATGTCCTTTGAGATGCTGCTGGATGCCTACGGCAGCGTCACAGGCCAGCCGCTGGAGCGGCAGGAACGGCTGGATTCGCCGGAGGCCCACTTCGAGGAGCAGGAGCTCCACAAGGCGTTGGTCACAGGCATTGAAAACCTGCGGCCCAACGAACAGTTGGTGTTATCACTGTACTATGAAAAAGAACTGACCATGAAGGAGATCGCCGAGGTGCTGGGTATCAGCGCCCCACGGGTCTCTCAGATTCACAGTCACGCCATTGCGCGGCTGCGGATGCACCTAAAGGAGCAGATGGCGCAGTAGCGCCAGGAGGGAGTGACGGAAATGACAAGAGGATTTTATGATCTGACATCCGGTATGCTGTCCCAAACCCGCCGTCTGGACGTGGTGGGCAACAACATGACCAACCTGACCACGGCAGGCTACAAGCAGGAGACGTATACGGACACCACCTTCCAGGAGGTGCTGCTCAGCCGCACAGGCAACGTTGACAAATCCAATCCCGCCCCCATCGGCCAGGCCAGCTATATGCTGGTGCCCAGTGAAATGTACATCAACCACGATCAGGGCATTGTGGAGGAGACAGGACTGACGCTGGATTTTGCCATCTACGGTGACGGCTATTTTGCCATTGAAACGGATAACGGTGTAGAGTACACCCGCAATGGCAATTTCTCCTTGGACAATGAAGGATATTTGTATTTGCCCAACCACGGCCGAGTGCTGGGTATGGACCAACAGCCCATTCACCTGGATACCGATTACATAGAGGCTGACGATGCCGGCCGGATTTATAACGCCGCTGACGAAACGCTCTACTATGGCCAGATTGGCGTGTTTACCTTTGCTGACCCGCAGCAGTTGGTGAAGAATGAGAGCGGTCTGTTCGGGGCCAATGGCCAGCAGGCGGCAGCTTCCAACGCTCAGGTGATGTGGAAGAACCTGGAGAACTCCAATGTGGATATGATTCAGGAGATGAGCCGCATGATGACGGCTCAGCGGGCCTTGCAGGGCGCGTCTACGGTTTTGAAGCTCTATGACGGTGTGCTGACTAAGGCCACCAGCGATGTCGGCAGATTGTAAGGGTTGGAGGTAGTACCATGATTCAAGGTTTTTACAGCGCAGCCACCGGCGCCCAGCAGCAGATGAAAAAGATGGACGTCCAGGCCAACAACATTGCCAACGTCAACACCTACGGTTTTAAGGCCGAGCAGGCGTCCTTCGGCGCTCTGATGTACGGTATGGTGGAGGGCACCGAAGGAGACCTGCCCAGAGGCAGCGGCGCAGCAGTGGTATCCACCGGCACCGATTTCAGCAGTGCACCCATCGAGGAGACGGGACGGTCTCAGGACTACGCCATCATCGGCGAAGGATACTTTGGCCTTTACGATCCGGAGACAGACGAAATTTCTTTTACCCGGGACGGTTCCTTTGCACTGGGCTCCTTCCAGCGCTTGGTGGAGGAAGAAGGCGAAGAGCCGTATTATGAGCAGGTTTTCTATCTGACCGACGGCGAGGGACGGCAGGTTTTGGACCGCCAGGGCTACCCCATTGAGGTACAGGACGGCGGTTATGACGATGTCCTGCCCGTGGGTGTCTTTTCCATCCAGTATCAGGACGGATTGCAGCATGTGGGCAGCGGCCGGTTTGTGGCCGGTGAGAAGAACGGACAGCTTGCAATCACCCAGGCTGAGGTGCGCCAGGGCTATCTGGAGTCCTCCAATGCGGATCTGGCCACAGAGCTGGGCAAGGTTATCGAAGCTCAGCGGGCATACAGCTATGCGCTCCGCATGGTGACGACCGCCGATGAGGTGGAGACTACGGTGGTTAATCTGGCCAACTAACAGGATGGTGTGGACAAATGAAAAATTATAATGAACTCAACAGCATGGAACTGGATACGCTCCGGGAAATCGGCAGCATGGGTACCGGTAGTGCTGCTACTGCCCTGTCCAGTATGATTGGACGGCGTGTCCGCATTGAGATGCCGGAGGTCCGCATCATGGGCTACAATGAGGCCATCGATTGGATTGGCGGTCCGGAGATCATTACCGCCGGTGTTCTGGCCCGCATGGAGGGCGAGATCAACGGTATTATTCTCTGCATCGAGCAGACGGCCTTTGTGGAGCAGGTTTTGGCCTGCGTCCTGGGCCGGTCCTTCCACAGCTTTGATGAGCTGGAGGAGATGGATATTTCTGCCCTGAGAGAAGTGGGCAACATTATGATTTCCGCCTATACCAACGCCATGTCGGGACTGACCAATATGAAGATTCGTCCTTCGGTTCCGGCCTTTGCTGTGGATATGCAGGGCGCCATTATGGCGGTGCCCATGGCGGAATTCGGCGGTCAGTCGGACTATATCATGGCCATCGGTACCAACTTCATCTTTGATGATGACCGGACGGTGCCGTGCCGCCTGCTGATGTCGCCGGATGTGCGTTCCCTGAACTTCCTGCTGAGAAAGCTGGGGGTATTGGATGACTAGTAATAAACTGACAATCGGCATTGCCGATATGAAAATGGCCCAGCGGGAGGGAGAACTGATTACCTATGCGTTGGGCTCCTGCGTGGGTGTGTGCCTCTATGACCCGGTCATTAAACTGGGGGCCCTAGTCCATGTGATGCTGCCCATCAACATGGAAACCGGCCGGACATCGCCGCTGAAATATGCCGATACGGGCATTCGGGAGACGCTGCGCCGCATGGAGCTCCAGGGCGCCAAGCGCAGCCGCATTGTGGCCAAGATGGCCGGCGGCGCCCGAATGTTTGACACGCCGGGCTGCGGCAGCTTGGGAAACATCGGCCAGCGCAACATTGAAAGTGCCCATATGACCCTCAAGCGGGAAAATATCCGGCTTTTGAAAGAGGATGTGGGCGGTACTGTGGCCAGAACAATGCTGTTCGATGTGGCCACCGGCGTGGGTCGGATTCGCAGCTATAACCGGCCGGAACAGATTCTATAATCTAAGAATGAAGAGAGCGAGGAAAGCGCCATGGATCAGGGTAAAAACGGCATTTTACTGGAATCGGGAACCAATGAGATCGAGATCATGCAGTTTACCATTGACGGAAATCTGTATGGTATCAACGTAGCCAAGGTGCGGGAGATTATGCTGGCGCAGGAAGTGCGTCCCATGCCCCACTCCCATATGGCCGTAGAGGGTATCTTCAAGCCCAGAGATCAGGTGATCACCGTGGTGGACCTGCCCAAGTACCTCAATCAAAAGGATGAGGAAAAGGGTGAAAAGGACCTGTTTATTATCACCAACTTCAATAAGATGCATATCGCTTTCCGGGTTCATACTGTTGTGGGCATCAGCCGGATTTCCTGGCAGGATATCCAGAAGCCCGACAAGACCGTGTCCGGGGGCCCCGACGGCGTGGCCACCGGCATTGCCCAGTGCGGCCAGCAGTTGGTGACCATTCTGGACTTTGAGCGCATTGTGGCGGAGATCGCCCCGGAGACCACCATCCAGATGAAAGAGGTGGAGGACATGGGCTACCGCAACCGCAGCGACAAGCCCATTTGGATTGCTGAGGACTCCATCCTTCTGTCCCGCATGATTCAGGAGGCGCTGAGTAAGGCAGGCTATGACAATCTGCGGGCATTCTCCAACGGCGCTGAGCTGTGGGAGGAGGCGCAGAAAATCCGGGAGTCCAAAGATCTGTTCAGCCATGTGGCGGTAGTGATCACCGATATCGAAATGCCCCAGATGGACGGTCACCGGCTGACCAAGCTGATGAAAGATGACCCCATCCTGCAGCAGATTCCTCTGATTATCTTCTCCTCTCTGATTACACCGGAGATGTATATCAAGGGCAAGCAGCTGGGCGCTGACGAACAGTTGAGTAAGCCGGAAATCGGCCATCTCATCGGCGTCATCGATCATCTGTTGGAAGTCAGCGGCAACGGCATCTAAGGAGGCGTTTCCTAAAATGAGCAGCAAATACATTGTGCGTCAGCCCATTAAGGACTGCAATAAAAAGACCATCGGCTATGAAATCCGCTATCACGGCGAAAACCATGCATTCAGCGACGGTGAGCGCAGCGTCACGGTCACCGATTTCGCGGCGGCGGATACCATCTACAGCTTTTTGACACAGAATACTGATAAATTGCTCCGTGGTACACTGAATTTCATGACATTCACCACCACCCTGCTGATGAAGAAAACCCCTCGCCTCTTTGGCAAGGATGAGGTTGTGATTCAGATTGACGACAGTGTGATTATCCATCCCCTGGCTATGCACATTGTTCAGCAGTATGTCAAAGAGGGCTATCAGGTAGCCGTCAACGAATTCCAGTTTGCCCCTCGGTATTTGGCTCTGTTGGACAGCATTGATTACATCAAGCTGAATCTGAAGACGACTTCTCAGATGACCCTGAAAAACATCGTGGATATTGCCCACAGCATGAATAAGCAGTGCATTGCCACTGAGGTGGACAGCGAGGAGCTGTATGAAAGAGCCATGAAGGTAGGCGTGGATGCGTTGCAGGGCACCTATGTGGCCTCCCAGCTGACTACCAAGGCCCACAGCAGTGGTTACCTTCAGAGCAACTTCTTCCGTCTGCTGATGGCCATCACGCGGGATGAGCCCAACATGGAAGAAATCGAGCGGATTATCTCCGTGGACGCTACGCTGACTTACGGCATTCTCAAGATGGTCAACTCCTGCTATTTTGCCCTGCGTCATCGGGTCAACACTGTGCGGCAGGCTATTGTTATCATGGGCTTGGGTGAACTGCGCCAGTGGGCATACCTGCTGAGTGCCAGCAACGCTGAGAACCAGCTGGAAGAGGGCGCCGAGGACTTCCTGCGTCTGTCCTTTATGCGGGCCAGCTTCTGCAGTGCCTTGATGAATTACGCCAAAAATATGCCCATTTCCAAGCCGGATGCCTATATGATGGGTATGTTCTCCACACTGAATTACTTGATCGATGCTTCCATGGACGAGATTCTGGAGCAGGTACCGCTGCGGGATGAGGCCAAGGAAGCGCTGCTGAAGCGGACGGGCCGCTGCGGTATGCTCTATGATCTGGCTCTGAGCTATGAAGAAGCCGATTGGAGCCGGATTGATGATCTGGCGGAAGCATTGGGAATCCCCACCAACCTGCTGACCAGTGTTTACTTCAACTGCATGGAAGAAGTCAACCGGGTTTGGAAGGAAATCACCAGCCCCGAACCCAACCAGCTGCCGCCGGAGGATATGCCGGAAGACGAGGCTGCTGCACAGCCGGTGTAAGACGCGGCTTCAATCTACATAAATTTGCAATAAAACAGGAGCGCTGCGGTATGCAGCGCTCCTGTTTGGCATTATTGGTTGTGACGGGGTAATTCCAGCACTTGTTTACAGGCGTAAATAACTTGTGCAGTCACCATGGAATCAAACTTGGCTTCCAAAAAACTCAGCATAGGACGATAGGACGCTTCTGGCAGGACCACATATTTGGCCGGGAGCCGGGACAGTGCCAAGGCCATGGAATCGGCCAGACAACGGGGACAGCAGCACAGCTGGAACATACGGGCGTAGTATTCCACCTTCTGGCTTACCAGATATTCCATGACGTTGATCATGCGGGAGCCGTCCGGTAAGATTTGCAGAGTTGCGGCGGCTTCTGGATCTGACGGCACAACAGATGCAGTTGCGTCCGGCTCTGGTGTGGATTCCTCCAAGGCAGGAGCAACCGGGTTTGCAATCGGTTCCGGTTCGGCTGTGGATGTCGGACTGGGCATCGGAGCTGATACCGGCAGAGAGGCCGGTTCCACAATAGAGGCGGCTTCCTCCATAGATTGCGGTTCGGATGTATCAGAGGATGTGGGCACAGAGGATGCGGCTTCCGATACCGGCACAGACGCCGTTTCCGGCGGAGCAAGGGGCTCCAGCGGAGGCATGGGTTCCGCTGGTGGTGCAGGCGGAGCGGACATATCCTCTTCAAAGGCAGCTTCCAGCGCCTGGTGAATGGCTTCCTCCAAGGCTTCATTGTTGGTGCGGGCTACCTCCAGAATGGGCGGTGACAGCCGTTGACTATTGCTGGACGGTGCTTCTGCGGTAGGGGTTGGAGTGGATGCTGCTGCCGGAGCTTCATCGGCAGGAGCATCCACCACCGGAACCTCCTCTGTGGTCGGTTCCGGGGCGCTGCTATTGGACAGCAGACTCAGAACGTGGTCGGTCTTGCTGCTGCGGTTGTTCTTCTTTGTCGCCATTTTAGTCTACCTCCTCAGTGGGCAGGGGGAAGACATCGCCGGCAATCTCCTCACACAGGGCTGCAAAGTCCAGGGCAGGTTTGGAGCGGGGGGCATAGTCGTTGATGCTCTGGCCATGAGCCGGGGCCTCTGCCACAGAAACACTACTGCGAATTTTGCTGTCAAATACCCGGGTATTCAACTGCCGGGCAATTTCCTGAGCCAGCTCCAGCATTTCACGGCTGAGATTCAACCGACCGTTGTAGCGGTTGAGGAGAATGCCCAAAACCTGAAGGCGGGAATTGTAATAGCTGCGAACGCTCTCAATCGTCTCCTTGATCTGAGACACGCCCAGGAGGCTCAGAACCTCCGGCGCCATGGGAATAATCAGGCTGTCCGAGGCAACATAGGCATTGACCGTGAGAATATTCAGGGCCGGTGGTGTGTCGATGAGAATATAGTCGTAGTTGTCGGCCACCTTGGACAAGGCGGCTTTGAGAAGAAATTCCCGGCCGGGCTTGTTGAACTCCATCTCAGCGGCAGAGAGCAAGATGTTGGATGGCAGAACATCGCAGACGTCGGTGGAGCGAATGACATCTGCCGGTTCGGCAACGCCGCGAAAAACGTCATAAATGGTAGCACAGTGCTCAATGTCCAGACCCATGCTGAAGCCGAGACTGCCCTGGGGGTCCAGATCCACGCCCAGGACCCGGGCGCCCCGCTGGGACAGACAGGACAGCAGAGCAGCAGCGGTAGTGGTTTTACCGACGCCGCCTTTCTGGTTAGTAATAGTGGTGATGGTGGCAGGCATCCTGGGTCGATTCCTCCTATTTTTTTGACCTGTAAAAGAAATCAGCACAGACGGCTTATTTTTCTTTATATTTGGCCGATATAGTAGATGAAAAGAAACGGCAATACTGATAATCAATAATTATTTTATCGGGTATTGCAGTATTTGTCAATCGGACGTATCAAACCAGATGGTTTTTAAGGAGTGAATTATTATGGCATCAATTTCCAGTCTCATGAGCAGCAGCTCGTCCAGCAGCATTTACGGCAATCGGACAAATAATATGATCACCGGTCTGGCCAGCGG
>DVJJ01000169.1 GCA_018716875.1 Candidatus Avoscillospira avistercoris | reverse complement strand
GGAAAGATGCCCGTTGATAGGGGCATCTTTCCCTCATTACAGATATAAAATTTTCCATTCCTTAAAGGGACCACAATGCAAACTGCTCCCGCTGATATCCCCTGGAGACTGTTTCTACGATTTGGCAGGATTGATGGCAACGCACTTCCGGATCTTTGTTTAGTCGTCAGACAATAAAATTAAAATTTGCTAGGGAAAATAATATGGAAAATTTTACAGAACTGATTTCAATGAACCAGTCGAGAAAATATCCAAAAGAGGGGGATATATTTTTAGTACAACCACTTCCAAATGTATATTACTATGGAAAAGTAATTCAAACACAGATTAAGAGCAGAGATTCTCTTGTTAATGGAATGAATTTCATATTCGTATACGATAAAAGTACTGACAACAAAAATATTCCAGATAATTTGAGTGATTGCGATTTCCTTATTTCACCTGTTATAATCAATAAGCTACCTTGGTCAAGAGGATATTTTGAAACAATCGGCAATCTATGTGTAACCGAACGCGAAAGAAAAATGCCGTTTGGTTTTTGGAATACTCTAAGAAAGACCTTTGTAAATGCTGAAGGTATTACATTAACGTTTAAGCCACAGTACTGGTCAGATTATGGATTAGCAAGTTATGCAGTTGTCGGCGAAAAAATACAGGCTGCATTAAATAAAAAATGATGGACAACTTCCCATTTACCGGGGAGTTGCAATTGTGGCTGATTCGGTCAATGCCCCATTCTTTTTAGAACCAGGAGAAGTCAACCATGGAACACAAAAGGTTTCCTATTTTGCTTCATTAAATAGTGGAGGATTTACAGGTGTTGTAAAGGCTTTATCAGAGCTATTGCGGTTTGGGCTGATATTTCCGCCGCAGCACCGTCAGCAGATGGAATACGCTGGTGACGGCGGCCAATCCGATGGCAATGCCCACGGCCACATCCCAGGTGGTTTGACCGTATTCCGATGCTGCTTCGGCGTTGCCGGCGATGGCATTATAGAGGGTGTAATACAAGGAGCCGCCGGGAACCATGGTGATGACGGCCGGGGCCGCGAACACTGTGGCCGGAGCCCGCAGCAGCCGAGCCATGATTTCCGCAAAAAGACCGCCAAACAGGGCCGCGAACAGATTGGCTACCAGCAGGGATTCCATGTGGGCGTGCATCAGCAGATAGAACCCCCAAGTGGCCATACCGCCGAGACCAGCCACGAACAGTTTCAGCCCCCGCACATGAAAGAGAATGGCGAAGCCAAAGGAGCCGAGAAAGGCGGAGGCCAGCTGCCAGAACAGTTCCGTACCCGTCATCCGTAAATCCCCCTTCCCAGCAGATAGATGGCCAGAGCAAAGCCACAGGCGATGCCGCCGGCCTGCAGCAACGATTCACACAGACGGGACAGGCCCGAAAAGGTGTCGCCGCTGAGCAGGTCCCGGACGGCGTTGGTGATGGCCAATCCGGGGATGGTTAACATAATACAGCCAATCAGCACGGCGTCCAAGTGATTGCCCAGGCCCATGCTGTAGAGAATCAAGGCGCCAAGACCCGTACAGAAAGCCGTGCCGAAGAGGTAGAACAGGGGATTCATCTGCCGCCGGATGGGCAGCAGCATCATGGATTCCACCAGCAGGGCCAGCAGGGAAGCTGCCAAAGCGTCCCAGAGGTTGCCCCCAAAGAACACGGTAAAGCCCGCCGCCGTCAGTACGCCGCCCACATACGTCATAAGCTTGGACAGCCGGGGGAGGTTTTGGATTTCCGCATACCGACGCTGGATTTCCTCCACCGGCGGCTTATGGGCGCAGATATAGCGGGACAGGTCGTTGAGCCGGTCCAGCCGCGTCATATCGGTGGCGACTTGGTGCAGCCGCCGCGTCTGGGTGATGACCGTTTCGTCATCCACTTCCAAAGAGACCAGCATATTGGCAGTGATGGTAAACGAATTGACCCGGCGGACGCCATAGGCCATACACATGCGGTTGATGCTGTCTTCCACGCGGCTGATTTCCGCGCCGCTGTTCTGCATGGCCTCTCCAATGTCCAGAATGGCGTGGAGCAGCCGGTGATATGAAAGAGCCATAGCAACGCTCCCTTTATCCATCAAAATATCCGCAGGCAGGTGCCTGCGGATATTGATTATAACAGGGATTGTACTATTTGCAACACTTTTTTACCATGTTAAAGTATGGAAACAAGGTCCGGACGCAATCCATTGGCCGGAACCGGCCCGCCCGGTAAAACCCTATGTAAAAAATTCCATAGATTCCCGTAAAAAACAGCCTCCAGCGCCTCCGGCGGAAAGCCCCGTTCTCGCAGACGCTCTTCCAGGGCGGTCAGGCCGCCCCAGCCGTCCAGCAGGTCCTCTTGAGACGGGTCCCAGTGGAGCCAGTACGAACGACGGCGGGACATGGCTTCTGCATACTCCCTGGCAAAGTCCAGACCGAGACAGGCCCGGCCGCCGGTGCGGTCCCAAATGTGGAGCAGATGGGCGCAGAGGTCGTCGAAACCGTCGCGGCTGTGCGGTTGCCGGGCCAGAAAGGACACCTGATTGAACCCCACCACACCGTTTCGCCGCCCCAAAGCCGTCAACTGGTCATCAGTGAGATTCCGCGGATGGGGGCAGAGGGACCGACAGTTGGAATGGGACGCCAGCACCGGCCCCCGGCCCAAGGATAACACCTCCCGGAATCCGGCGTCGCTGAGATGGCTCAAATCCACGGCCATCCCCAATTCCCAGGCATGTTGGACCAACTCCCGGCCCGCTGCCGTCAGGCCGCCGGATTCCTGACAGCCGTCGGCAAAGGCATTGCGGCCATTCCACGTCAGCCCCAGCAGCCGGATTCCCAACCGGTGCAGAATGGGCAGCAAAACGGATGTGCCGCCCAGAGGGTCTGCACCTTCCAGAGACAGCACCAGGGCAATTTGTCCCCGCCGCCGGGCGTCTTCCAATTCTTCTGCCGTGGTCACCAGGGCGAATGAATCACCGCACGCCGCCACTTCAGCCTCCACAGCGGCAAGCTGTTCCAGCGCATTCTCCAACGCCGCTCCCGGCGGTGTAGCCGGGTGAACAAATACAGCCCCGATTACCAGTTCTGCCCCGGCGTGGCGGAACCGGGACAGGTAGTAGGAACGGAGATACCCGTATTCTCCGGCAGCCCGGCGCAGCGCCAGCACCGCCGGGAAATCGTCGTGGGAAACCGCAGCTCTCATAGACTACCTCTACAGACTGACCGCAGCCAGCCAAAAATCAAGGCGCCATCGGCGGCATCAGCTCGGGTGTAGGGGCCGCAGAGCCGTTCGGGATGCCATTGGACGGCCAATACCGGTTTGTGACGGTGGCCGAAGGCTTCCACTACGCCGTCCAGAGAGACTTGTAAAATGGCGCAGTCCTCAGGAAGCGTGGCCACAGCCTGATGGTGATGGGTGTTGACGACGCAGCAGGGGCCGTAAAGCGACGTCAGCAGTCCGGCGGTCCGGGTGTCGTGGAAGCGGTCGCTGCCGTCGGAATTGCCGCCGTGGCCATCCACATGGGGCGTCAGACTGCCGCCCAGGGCTACAGCCAGCACTTGCGCCCCCCGGCAAATGCTCAGGATAGGCTTGTTCTGCTTTAAAAATTGATCACAGAGTTGCAGCTCCCGTTCGTCCCGGTCCCGGTCCACGTCCCGGCAAAGGGCGCTGTCACAGCCTAACCGCTCCGGGGCCAAATCGCCGCCGCCGGGCAGCAGCAGACCGTCGGCCTTGTCCGGAGCGTCGGCCACCGAAAGCCCGGCCAGAGCAAGGGCCGCCGTATAGTTGGGGAAGCGGGAGGGGTCATGGAGATAGATGCATGGCAAGAAAACCACCGCCTTTCTACAGCAGTCTATGGGGCTTAAAAATAAAAAATGAAAAATTTTTAAAAAAGATATTGACAATCGGCTCTATAAGCGATATAATAACCATGCTCTTGAGATTGCTGGTATAGCTCAGTTGGTAGAGCAGCTGATTTGTAATCAGCAGGTCGGGGGTTCGAGTCCGTCTACCAGCTCCAAAAGCTAGACTGACACACAAGTTGATATGGGGGATTTCCCGAGTGGCCAAAGGGGACAGACTGTAAATCTGCTGGCTATGCCTTCGGTGGTTCGAATCCATCATCCCC
>DVJJ01000168.1 GCA_018716875.1 Candidatus Avoscillospira avistercoris | reverse complement strand
CCGGATTCCCGTGCTGGAATCCGGCCCCGCCGTTATCATGATAGAATTAAGAAGCTCAGCCGTAGGCTTTCTGGATACGCTCCATGGCTTCCACGGTCTTGTCGTGATCACCAAAGGCCGTCAGCCGGAAGTATCCCTTGCCGCAGCTGCCGAAGCCCTCGCCGGGGGTTCCCACCACGGCGGCCTTTTGCAGCAGGTCGTCAAAAAATTCCCAGGAGCCCATACCGTTGGGGCAGCGCATCCAGAGATACGGCGAGTTGACGCCGCCGGTGTAGGCGATGCCCAGCCGGTCCAGACCGGCAGCTATGACGCGGGCATTTTCCTGATAGTAGGCGATGGAAGCGCGGATCTGTGCCCGAGCCTCCTCGGTAAACACCGCCTCCGCCGCCCGCTGCACCACATAGGGTACGCCGTTGAACTTGGTGGTCTGGCGGCGGTTCCACATGTGGTTGAGACTCATGCTGTCAAAAACAAGCTCCTGGGGTACCACCGTATAGCCGCAGCGGGTACCCGTAAAGCCCGCTGTTTTGGACAGGGAGCAGAACTCAATGGCGCAGGTTTTCGCGCCGGGAATCTCGAAAATACTGCGGGGCAAGTCGGGATCGGTGATAAAGGACTCATAGGCCGCGTCAAAGAGCAGCACCGCGCCCCAGCGGTTGGCATAGTCCACCCATGCTTTCAGCTGGTCCCGATTGTACACCGCGCCGGTGGGGTTGTTGGGCGAGCACAGGTAGATCAAATCGGCTTCAAAGTCCGGCGGCGCGGGCAGAAATCCGTTGGCTTCGTTGGCCTCCAGATAGACAATTTCCCGGCCGTTCATGATGTTGGTGTCCACGTAGACCGGATACACCGGGTCCGGAATCAACACCTTGTTATCCCGGTCAAACAGATCGGTGATATTGGCCAGATCGCTTTTGGCGCCGTCAGATACAAAGATTTCGTCATCCTCCAGCTCCACGCCGAAGCTCTGATAATAGCGGCCAATGGCCTGCCGCAGAAAGTCGTAGCCCTGTTCCGGACCGTAGCCGTGGAAGGTGGCAGCCTGGCCCATCTCGTCCACCGCCTTGTGCATGGCGGCAATGACGGCGGGGGCCAGGGGCCGGGTCACATCGCCGATGCTGAGTTTGATAATCTCCTGGTCGGGATGGGCTTGGGCAAAGGCCGCTGCCCGGCGCGCCACTTCGGCAAAGAGATAGCTGGGCGTCAAGTCCTGATACTGTTCGTTGAGCATGATCATGTTCCGTTACTTCCTTCCTCACAATACTCCATAACCCCGTCAAATACAAAGGCCGCCGGTCCGCCCATGCGGATGGTACCGTCCGGTTCCTGGCGAATGGTCAGGTCGCCTCCCCGGAGCTGCACCGTAATGTCCGTGGCACAGGGACAAAACCCCCGTTCCACCGCGGCGGCCACCACAGCGCAGGCGCCGGTTCCGCAGGCCATCGTCTCGCCGCTGCCCCGCTCCCACACCCGCATTTGTAACCGGGTCCGCTCCAGGACCCGGACAAACTCCGTGTTAATCCGTTCCGGGAAAAGCGGATGGCACTCCAGGCCGGGGCCGATGCGCTCCAAATCCAAACCGTCCACATCCTCGCAGAAGATGACGCCGTGAGGGTTCCCCATACTGACACAGGTCATCTCATAGGTCACACCATCGGCAGTCACCGGCTGGGCCACAAACCGCGGCAGACTGGTGACCACCGGTATGGCCTCCGGGTCCCAGACGGCTTTCCCCATATCTACGGTGACTGTCTCTGTCTGTCCCTGTCCGTCCAGGTGGAGCCACAGCTCCCGGATACCGGACAGCGTTTCCACCAGGAGATGGGTTTTGTCGGTCAGGCCCCGGTCATGGACATACTTGCCCACACAGCGGATGCCATTGCCGCACATGCGGCCTTCGGAGCCGTCGGCATTGAAAATGCGCATCTGAAAGTCCGCCTTTTCGCTGGGCAGAATCAGAATCAATCCGTCGCCGCCGACGCCGAACCGCCGGTGACTGACCACCCGAGCCAACCGCTGTATATCCTGCACTGGCGGCACTGTCCCCCAGACATAAACATAATCGTTGCCAATGCCCTGCATTTTGGTGAAACGCAGCTGCACGTCCCCACCTCCCGCAAAAAATATGCACCAATTCTACCACCGTTAGGACTGTATGTAAAGTGCATAAATCAGAATTTATGCAGTATTTACTGTAAAAAATTCATTGTTTATACAGTCTCATTTTTGTGTATTTTTCAAAACAGCACAAAAAAGCCGCAGATCCCATAGGACCTGCGGCCATATTATTATTTTTTCAGCTGAGATATTCCTGTTCCAACTCGCGGACCATACGGATGTAATGGGCCTTGCACTCCCCTTCCCTGCCGTTGCAGAGGGCATCATAACAGGGCTGCAAATACTGGCGGCGGATGGTCTCATACCGGTCAGCCCGGTCGGCACAGCCATCGATGGCGGCCACAATCTGCGGCGCAATGCGGTAGTACTCCTCCACCAAGTCGGGGCCGTCCGCCGTCTCCATCAGATAGCCGTCACGGAATGCCCGGAATGCCGTCAGCTCGGCGCAGTCATCGGGCTTGCCCTGGGCCTCACATACGGCGGTGGTGATAAAGCAGAACTTAAACCGCTTTTTAAAGCCCTCCTGGATGGCGTCGTAGGAGCCTACATAGAAGGGATACTTGGGATACCGCTGGACCCACGTTTGCTGAAGCAGATTACAGAAGTCGTCGCTGACCGACAGGTTCAGCCGTCCCACCATGGGCACCAGGAAGATGGCAACAATCATTTTATCCTCTTCCAGCGCCAGGGCACGGCTGCCCCGTTTGGCGGCCCAGCGCTGCTCCAGCTGGTCCAGCAGACTGTTTACCGACTGCTGCAGCAAATCGTCCCGGCGGTCCGGCGCCAGGCGGCAGGCCAATTCCAGATCGTCAAAGATGGGACGGCAGGACTGCTCATAGGCGGTAAAGGCTTCGGCAAAGCGATTGCGGCTGATCTCCTTGCGCAGTGCCTCCCGGCCTGCGATGCAGGACAGCAGATCGCGGGTGACCCGCTCCATCAGCTGGTCCGGATCGCCCTCCAGGTTCAGCGGCGGCAGCTCCTCCACCAGATCCTCCGGCGTCAGCCGGGCCCCGCAATACATACAGGAGAAGGTTTCCAGATGGGCCGGAATGCGCAGTTCCTCGCCGCACTGGCTGCATTTTCCCGTAATAAATTCCTGTTGGCTCATGTCCCTTCACTTCCATTTCTAAGATTCAAATAAACAAAATTGGACAATCCCCAAAGGAATTGTCCAAACGCACAAATCGTAAAAATGCCGTCCCACCCATGGGGAAACCGTCGGGCGGCATCCTGTAGATTATGAAAAAGCCGGAGCAAGCGGTTTACAGCTTGCTCCGGCTTGGAGCGGGTGACGAGGCTCGAACTCGCTACCTCCACCTTGGCAAGGTGGCGCTCTACCAGATGAGCTACACCCGCATCGACGATGCTCACTTATTATAGCGTGACCACCGTCATTTGTCAAGCGGTTTTTTGACATTTTTTACGGACAGGCGGGATACGCCGTTACATCCCACTCATATCCGGTCATGGCGCCGTCCTTTAACAGCAGCAGTCCCTCGCTGCCCTCCATCAGCAGCCGGTACAAATCCACATGGCAGTAGATCCCGTCCACGGCCACAATGTTCCAAACGTAGGGCTTGCCGTCGCGGAATCCCTCCACCGTATAGCATTCCAGCTCCATCTCGTCACAGATGATCTGCAAGCTCCGGGCCGCCCCCTCGCTGGTGGCGATACCGTCACAGAGGAAGGAATAGGCCGGTGTGGCCGTATCGATGGCCACATAGGAAAACCGCTCCTGTAAGTACGTATAAAGCAGCTGCAATTTATCCGTGTCGGTCTCCCGGTAGCGGACATATTCCTGGGCCGCGTGGGCGCTGGTCTGTACCGCCTCCCGATACTGCCGCAGCTGCTCCGCCGTGTTGGTATACTCCATGAGCACCTCAATGATGCGGACGTAGCCGCCCTCCTCCGGGTAGATATTGACGGTGACCTTGGGCATCTCCATCACTTCCGCCGGATGGGAGCGGTAGTAATTGCGGGGAATGGCGGCCACATCCTCGCTGTTATAGTAGGACACCCGTGCCGTCACTTCCGTCTCATAGTCGGCCATGGCCTTTTCCAGGCGGTCCGTGAGAACGTTCATGGAGGTGGATGGTTCGATGGCTTTGATCTGCTCCGGCGTCCGGCGAAACGCGATATCCACCCGGATTTCCTGATAGGCCACAATCAGGGACGATTCTGCCTCCATGGTCTCCACGGCGTAGACGCCCAGGGGGTCCTTTTCCGTCACCTCCCGGACGGCTTCGGGCAGCTCCGATGCCAGGTCGCCGGAGTAGTCGTACACGCGGATGCTGCCCTGTTCCTGTCCATTTTCCACAAAATAGAGCAGAGCGTTTTTCAGGCTCAGATAGTTCTCCGCCGTCTGATACCCCTCCTCGCTCTCTTGCTTCACCGGTTCCGTGTAGGGCGACACATGGAGATAGGAGGAGTTCACCAGGGCGCTGCACCCGGTCAGCAGAACCAGCAGCACCGGCAGCAGGACCAGTCGCTTCATGGTCACCCCTCCCCTACAGGCTGTTGTCGGAATAGCGGCCGAAGCCCTCGCCCAAAATCTGGTGGGCCTTCTGCACAATGAGAAACGCTTCCGGGTCCAGCTCCGTCACCAGCCGTTGGAGCTGGCCCACCTGGGCCTCCTTGACGGCGCAGAGAATGACGGTTTTCGGCTGATTGGTATAGGCGCCGGTGGCGGGCAGCAACGTAGCGCCCCGGTCCAGTTTCCGGTCAATTTCGTCGGCAATCTCCCGGTATTTCTCTGAGATAATCAGGAACACACCGGAGTCGTTGCGGCCGTAGATAACGCCGTCCATAACCACGGACATGATATACAGGGCAACGGCGCTGTACAGCGCCTTGTTGACATCCTCAAAGACAATACCGTTGAGGACCACAATGACGCAGTCGATGGCCAGCATGATTTTACCGATGGGGAACCGGCGGGAGCGCTGGCGGACCAGCCGGGCCAGAATATCGATGCCGCCGGTGGATGCACCCCGCAGAAATACCAGACCCAAACCAAAGCCGGTGATAACGCCGCCGAACACACCGGCCAGCAGGGGCTCTGTCTGCACCGCCGGCAGGAACACCAGGACGTCAATGCCCACCGACACCACCAGCATACCCAGCAGGGAGCCCAGGAAGAAAAACCGGCCCAGCCGCTTCCATCCAATGAGAAACAGCGGGATATTGGCAATCAGAGACATGGTACCGATGGCATTGAAGCCCGTCAGCTCCGCCACAATCATGGCAAGACCCGACAGGCCGCCGCCGGTGATATCATAGGGCCGCAGGAACATATCAAAACCCAGGGCGTACAGCGCCGAACCGACCGTAATCAGCAGCACGTCCAGGATGCGTTTTTTGTTGTTTGCAGCGTTCATGGCATCTCCTCATATTCTTTCGTCGCAGTGAATAGAGCGCCCTTTCCATCAGTCTGTGGCTTCTGTTCCCATTTTTAACGGAACGGATGGCCGCTATTCGCTTTTGTACAAACTTCTCGGGAAGCTTTGGAACTATCCTTGTCCTATTTTCACACCATTTCCTGTGTTCGTTGGGGCATCCAGCTTGGATTTTTTCTTTCTGATGCGGCAAAGGAAATAGATCAATAAATAAACAGCCGTGGGA
>DVJJ01000167.1 GCA_018716875.1 Candidatus Avoscillospira avistercoris | reverse complement strand
ACCCGGAACGGACTCGAACCGTCGACCTCCAGCGTGACAGGCTGGCGTGCTAACCGACTGCACCACCGGGCCAAACTTCCCTATTCATAAACGGCTTTTCAGCCGATGGAGCGGGTGACGAGGCTCGAACTCGCTACCTCCACCTTGGCAAGGTGGCGCTCTACCAGATGAGCTACACCCGCATCTGCACCGCTTTTGCAGTGCAAATGGTGCCTCCGGTCGGAATCGAACCAACGACACGCGGATTTTCAGTCCGCTGCTCTACCAACTGAGCTACAGAGGCATATAAGAAGCGCCGAGCGCTGGCTCAGCGCTTCTTTTTTGGCGACCCGGAACGGACTCGAACCGTCGACCTCCAGCGTGACAGGCTGGCGTGCTAACCGACTGCACCACCGGGCCATTTGGCCTTGAAAACTTGGGTTTTCCCAACTTTTCATCGTCGTTCGCACCGTTGGGCGCTATCGACGGGTGTTATTATATCGGATGGTACGCCAAATGTCAACACCTTTTTTCAAAAATTTTAAAGTTTTTTCAGAATGTCCGCAATCTGCTCTGTGGTGAACGCATAGTCGGTATCGCAGAACTGGCAGCCGATGTGGATGGTCTCCCCATCGTCCACGATTTCCTGCAATTCCTTCTCCCCCAGGCTAATCAGCGTGGAGGTCACCCGGTCCAAAGAGCAATAGCACCGGTATTCCACCGGCGTCGTCTCCAGAAGCTCCAGCTCGAAGTCCCGCAGCACCGTTTTCAGCAGTTGTTCCGGCGTCATCCCCTGTTCCAGCATGGGCGTCACCGCACCGGCGGCCTGAATGCCCGCCTCAATTTTGTCGATGACTTCGTCCGGCGCACCGGGCAGCAGTTGAATCAGGTAGCCGCCGGCAGCCTTAACGCTCTGGTCTACGTCCACCAGGACACCCAGGGCACAGGCCGTCGGCACCTGCTCACTCTGGACAAAATACGTGGTGATATCCTCGGCAATCTCGCCGGTGACCAGCTCCACGCTGCCGATATACGGTTCCTTCATCTGCAAATCCCGAATCACCGTCAGCATACCGTGGCCCACGGCGGCGCCCACATCCAGCTTTCCCTTGTACTTCTCCAGCAGAGAAATCTGCGGGTTGGTCACATAGCCCCGGACATTGCCCACGGCGTCGGATACGGCCAGCAGCGTGCCCAAAGGGCCGTCGCCCTTGATTTGCAGCGTCAGGGAGCCGTCCTCCACCTTCTGCATATTGCCCATCATGGAGGCCGCCGTCAGCAGCCGTCCCAGGGCCGCAGTGGCTGTGGGCAGCGTCTTGTGAATCTGCCGGGCCCGCTCGACGATGCCGGCGGATGTGATGGCTGTGGCCTTAACATAACCGTCCTTGGTCATGGCTCTGACAATCTTATCGCTCATGGTTCCTCCTTGACTGCCGCGAAATAAATGCGCTGTTCCTCCGGCCGCGGCGGCGTCAGACGGCGGTCCCCCATGGGAAGCACCAGACCAAAGCCCGCTTCCAGCAGCCATTGGGTCAGCTCCTCGGTGGTATAGGCATACTCGGCATGCTCCTCAAAACTGCGCCGCCACACATCGCCGTCCCGCTGGAACAGGTCGATGCCGTAATAGCAGAGATTCTCCCCTTCGTCGAACTCCGCCCGCCACACACAATAGCTGTCGTCGTTTTCGTCCAGAAACACCTGGCCGTCCAGCCCCCGGAGCTTGTATGCGGAGTTGATATCAAACAGGAAGACGCCGCCCGGCGTCAGGTGGTCGTATACCCGTCGGAACGTCTCCCGGACATCCGCCGGGTCGGTGACATAGTTGAGACTGTCGAGGCAGCACACAGCCAGCTCCACCGGCTGGGGCAGCTCCAATTCCTGCATAGGCTGGCAGATAAACAGGGGTCGCTCCCCTTCCAGCTCCAGCGCCTTGTCATAGGCCACTGTCAGCATGTCCTCCGACAGATCGACGCCCAAGACCGCATACCCCTTGCGGGCCAGCAGAACGGACAGGGAGCCGGTGCCGCAGGCCAGATCCAGTACGGTCTTGGGGCTTTTCCCCAGGCGCTGCAACACCGACTCCACAAAGTTCAGTGTTTCCTCATATGCGATATCTTGGGTCAATCCGTCGTAGGAGAACGCCAGGGCCTCATAGGCGCTCACGCGTCGTCCTCCTCGTCCTCGGACTCCAGCTTGGCAAAAATATCCCGATAGGCGTCGGTACCGTAGTTGAGACTGCGGTTGACACGGCTGATGGTGGCACTGCTGGCGCCGGTCTGCTCCAGAATGTCATTGTAGATCATACCCTGATTCAGCAGCTTAGCCACTTCAAAACGCTGCTCCATGGCCTTCAGCTCCGATACGGTGCACAGGTCCACAAAAAAATTGTAGCACTGTTCCGGTGTCTCCAGCAGCAGGATCGCACGGTACAGGTCATTTTCGGGATTGGATCGCTTATTGCGGTTATTCACACCCACACCTCCAAAAATATAAAAATGGCCCTAGTCGGCCCGATCTGTTTGTTTATATTAGCATACTAAACCGAAAAAGTAAATAGGAACTTGAAAATTTCTACCGGTTTCTGGTGTTTTTTCCCCTTTCATTTCCCATTTGGGGACAACAAAGGCAGGAGACGTTCGTCTCCTGCCCGATCTGCTCTTATGGTGCACCAATGCCTTACTTATCGAAAATCTTCAGCAGGGCATCAATGTCGTCATCATCCACCTTGGGCTGGGCCGGTGCATTGGTGCTCTTGGCCTTTTCCCCGGCGGCGGTGAACATGCCGGTGTTCTTGACGGGAGCCTTGGTGCTGACATCGTCAAAGCCGGTGGCAATGACGGTGACGCGCATCTCATCGTCAAAGCTGTCGTCAAAGGCAGCACCGAAGATGATATTGGCATCCGGGTTAGCGGCCTCCATAACAATATTGGCGGCAGTCTCCACATCATCCAGTCCCAGATCGGCGGAACCGGTGACGTTGATCAGAACGCCCATGGCGCCATTGATGGAGGTCTCCAGCAGGGGGCTGGCCACAGCGGCCATGGCAGCCTGCTCGGCCTTGTCCCGGCCGGAGGCGGTACCCACGCCCATATGGGCCCGGCCGGCGTCCTTCATAATGGCAGACACGTCGGCGAAATCCAGATTGATGATAACCCGCTCAGAGTAGCCCACCAGCTCGGAAATGGAGTTGACGGCCTGCTTCAGCACATCATCGGCAATTCCAAAGGCGTTGGCAAAGGTAATCTTCTGATCGGTGACGTATTTCAGGCGGTCGTTGGGGATGATGATCAGGGCATCCACCTTCTCCGACAGCTCGGCAATACCGCTCTCGGCCTGACGCATCCGGTTGGCGCCCTCAAAGCGGAAGGGCTTGGTCACCACGCCGACGGTGAGAATCCCGGCCTCATGGGCCAGATCGGCAATGATGGGGGCCGCGCCGGTGCCGGTGCCGCCGCCCATACCGGCGGTGATGAACACCATGTCGGTATTCTCCAGAACCTTGGCAATCAGCGCGCGGCTCTCCTCGGCGGACTTCTTGCCAATATCGGGCTTGGAACCGGCGCCCATGCCGCCGGTGAGCTTCTCGCCAATCTGAACCTTGTTCTCACATTTGGACTTGTTCAGATCTTGCTTATCCGTATTGACGGCAATAAACTCCACACCCTGCATCCCGCTGGCAATCATGCGGTTGACAACGTTGTTACCGGCGCCGCCGACGCCGATAACCTTGATTGAAACTACTTTATCCGTATATACCTCAGACATTTGGGCTCCTCCTATGTATCTGGATCAACACTCAACAGTGTACAGCTATGCTATATTATGCTTATCTCTGCTATTTTAACGCGAAAATAGCGTCAGGTCAATATATTTCATCAATTCTCCGCAGAATTATCGGCCGTGCCCGTTTCTTCTCCCGTTTCCGTCGGTTCCTGGCTCTCCGAAGACGATGGTTCCCCCGTGTCTTCGGTGGATTCTTCCGGTGTCTGACCGTCGGATTCTTCCGTGGTTTCCCCAGTGGACTCCTCCGGCGTCTCCGGCACCGATACGGTGGAACTCCAGGGTTTGAACACGGCAGCGTTCTCCTTTTCCAACGTCAAATCGATGATACCGCCCTCGGCAATTTGGCTGTCGGCCAGAATGGCCGTCAGATAACGCATTTTATATTCCATCTGGTCCACGCCGCCCAGGTGGATCTCATAGAGGGACTCATACCGGAGAATCATGTCATACGGCTTTGTCACATCAATCTCCACAATTTTCGGCAGATAGTCGGTGGCTTCCAGCAGTTGGATCACCGTCAGCGCCGCGTCCAGCCCCTCCGTCTCAGCACAGACGGCCTGATCGCCCGCCTGGGGTGTCTGGACGGTGACGCCCACCAGCCAGGGATAGGACGACGCCCCCGGCGACGCCTGTTCCAGCAGCTTGCCGCTGCTGTTCATAAGCCACACGGTGCCGTTGGCGGCGTAGACCGCATAGACGGCGTCGCTCTCCCGGACCGTGACGGTGACTGTGCCCGGCAGGGCCCGTCCCACCTGTACATCCTCCACATAGGGCAGACTGGCCTGAATGCGGCCCGCTACGGTGCCGCGGCTCACAGCCAGCAGATTGTCTCCCAGAGCAAGGCCCGAAGCATACACCACCTCTTCATCGGTGTAGAGATTGTTCCCCTCCACCACGATGTCGGTGATCTTAAAAAAGATGGCAGCGCAGAAAATGAATATGGCCACCACCAGCAGCATGACAAAAATCCTTGCCAGCACGCCGCTGCGGCTGTATCGTCGTTGTCCGCCTGTTGGGGGCCGCCGGACGGAGGTTCCGCCGGACGGCCCGTTGTATCTGCCTTGCTCCATATTGTTTCGTTCCTCCTGGCGCCTCCCGGCGCGGTGTTATCCAGTGTAGTCGGTTTCCCATATCCGGGCGCCCACGGCGCGCAGCGTTTCGGCAATGTTGTCATAGCCCCGCCGGATATGGTGGACGCCCAGAACGGTGCTGTCCCCTTCCGCTTGCAGCGCGCCGATGAGCAGTGCCGCGCCGCAGCGCAGATCTGTGGCCTCCAGGACGCCGCCGTGGAGGTGGGACACCCCCCGGACCAGGGCCCGGCTGCCGTACTGGCGGATATCGGCCCCCAGCCGCCGCAGCTGCTCCACATGGCGCAGCCGGTTTTCAAAAATGGTCTCCGTAAACTCTGTGATGCCCGCCGCCCGCAGCAGCGCCGCCATCATGGGGGCCTGGGCATCGGTGGGAAATCCCGGATGGGGCCGGGTCACCACGGGACCCGGCGTATGTAACCGTCCGTCCGATTGCAGCAGCAGTCCTTGTTCCGTGGGCCGCAGGATGCAGCCGGAACGCTCCAGCAGTTCCGTCACCGGAAGCAATGCGTCCGGCTCAGCGCCCACCAGCTCCACCCGGCCGCCGCAGCCGGCCGCCGCACACAGGTAGGTAGCCGCTTCGATGCGGTCGGCCATAACCTTGTAACAGGCCCCATGGAGGGGCCGCCCGCCCTCGACGGTGATGGTGCCGGTACCGGCTCCGACGACTTTCGCGCCCATGGCCGTTAAAAACCGCGCCAGATCCGTGATTTCCGGTTCTCTGGCAGCGTTCTCAATGGTCGTCACGCCCCGGCAGCCCAGGGCCATAAGCATGGCGTTTTCCGTAGCGCCCACGCTGGGGCATCGCAGCGGCAGGCAGCAGCCCGTCATACTGCGGCAGGTGCAATGCAGGCTGGGGCTGCATCCTTCCCAGCAGGCCCCCAGCTCCTCCGCCGCCCACAAATGCAGGTCGATGGGCCGCCGTCCCAGGGCACAGCCACCGGGCAAAGAAAGCTCCGCCCGACCGCAGCGGGTCAGCAGCGCCCCCAGAAACAGAATCGAGGAGCGCATACCGCTCATGAGATCTCCGGGGATATCACAGCGCTCCACCGTTGTGGCGTCCACCATCAGCCGGTGGTCCTGCCGGACCACCCGGCATCCCAGGTGCTCCAGAATGGCAATGGCCGTATCCACATCAGCGATGCGGGGACAGTTTTCAATTTCACAAATACCGGCGCAGCAGATGCACGCCGCGAGAATGGGCAGGACGCTGTTCTTGGCCCCGTGGATGGCCACGGTCCCCTCCAGCGGCCGCCCGCCGTTGACCCAATACGCTTTCATAGCTCCCTCCGCAGTTCTCAATGGGACTCTCCATGGATATCCCATTGTATGCGGAAAAAGCCGTCATTGTGACTTGGCCAGTTCCAGCAGCACGCTGTAGATCTGCTCGGCGGCGTCCACCACGGCGACCTGCCGCAAGGCGCTGCGCATGGCGCTGCGCCGCTCCTGGTCTTTCAGGAGCTTTTGGGCCGTCTCATAAAGGCGGCCGCCGTAGCAGTCCCGTTCCAGCAAAACCTCCGCCGCGCCGCGCCCTTCCAGCAGCCGGGCGTTTTTCTCCTGGTGGTTGTTGGTGGCGTTGGGCGACGGCACAATAATACAGGGCGTGGCCGACGCCGCCACCTCGCTGATGGTGGCCGCGCCGCCCCGGCAAATCACCAGGTCCGCCGCCGCCATCAGCAAGGGCATGTCATAAATGTACTCCCGCAAATCAATGGACGGATGTTCCGACAGGTCCACCCCCGCCTCCTTGACATACTGGGGCATCCACCGCCAGCCAAAACTGCCGGTGGCATGGATATGATTCCACGGTTCTCCGTCGGCAATCTCCCGAACGAAGAAATCGGTAATCTTCTTGTTCATTTCCCGTGCGCCCAGACTGCCCCAGCAGGACACCACCAGCGGACGGTTGTCCAGTCCCAGGGCTTCTCTGGCCGCTTCCCGGGTGGTATAGAGAAATTCCGGCCGCACGGGCATACCAGTGACCACCACCCGTTCCGGGTTCTCGTATTGCTCCCGGCTCTCCTCGAAGTTAACGAGGATGCGTTCGGCCCCCTTGGCCACCATTTTGGTGGTGAGGCCCGGCACGGCGTTGGACTCATGGACTGCTGTGGGGATATGCCGTCTGGCCCCCTGCCGCAGCATGGGAAAGCTGGCATAGCCGCCGGTACCGAGAATCACGTCAGGCTTGAACTGGTCAATGATTTCATCGGCCCGCTGCAACGCCCGCCGGATGGTCCGGATGGTCCGGAAATTGTGGGCAATACCCTGGGGCGTCAGCTTCCGCTGAAAATTGGAGATGGTCAGCGTCCGCAGCTCAAACCCCTCCCGGGGTACCAGCTTTGTCTCCATGCCGTTGTCAGCGCCGACAAAGAGAATGCTGCTGTTGGGACTGCGCTCCCGCAGGAGCTTGGCGACGGCAATGGCCGGATTGATATGGCCGCCGGTGCCGCCGCAGGTAAAGATTACATTCATGGCGTCGCCTCCCGGACCTGCTGTAGATTGCGCTTTGTGTTGCGTGAGATATTGAGAATAATGCCCATTTCACCCAGCTGCATCATCAAAGCCGTGCCGCCATAGGAGAAAAACGGCAGGGAGATACCGGTGGAGGGCAGAAAGTTGGTGACGACGCCAATATTGAAGAATACCTGCAAGGCCAGCAGCGTGGAAAGGCCGGCGGCCACCAAAGTGCCAAACCGGTCTCTGGCCCGCTGGGCAATGAGAAAGCCGCGGACAATCAGCAGAACAAACAGCAGAATAATGACGACTGCGCCGATAAATCCCAGCTCCTCGCAGACAATGGCGAAGATATAGTCGTTGTGTTCCTCCGGCAGGTAGAGGTATTTCTGGCGGCTTTTGCCGAAGCCCAAACCCATCAGGCCGCCGGAGCCGATGGCGTAGAGGGACTGGACCAGCTGCAAGCCGCTGTCGGAGGGGTCGCTGAAGGGGTCCCGCCACGACTCCAGACGGGCCGCGGCATAGGGAAAAATAGCCAGATACAGCGCCGCGCCCACCAGCGCCACGCCGAAGCCGATAAGAAACCATTTTTTCGGGGTACCGCCCAGGAACATCATCACCGCGCCGGTGGCGCCGATGATCAGGGTGGCCGACAGATGGGGCTCCAGGGCCAGCAGGCCCGCCGTCACCGCCAGGACGCCGGCAAAGGGCAGCACGCCGTATCGAAACGAGTTCATTTTCTCCCGGAAGTTGGAGATCATATTGGCAAAGAGCAGCACCACCGCCAGCTTCGCCACCTCTGAGGGCTGGAACGAACCCAGACCCGGCACAGCAATCCAGCGGGTGGCGCCGCCCTCTTCAAAGCCGATAAGGGGCGTCAGCAGCAGCAGCACAAAGCAGCCCGCCGCCAGGAATAGAGAGAAGGGCCGCCACAGCTGATAGTTAAAGCGGCTGGCCGCGTACATACCGGCAATGCCGATGAGGGCAAAGCGCAGTTGCTTCCAGAAGTAAAAGGCCGAATTCCCCTCATCGGCATACGCTCTGGCATAGCTGGCTGAGAACATCATGATGACACCGATGGTCACCAGCAACAAAGTCAGGATCAAAAAAGGCAGATCCAGCATTCCGCGATCGTCTACGAGTACCTTCTCTTTCTCTTTTGTCTGGGTTGTTGCTCTCATGGGTCCTC
>DVJJ01000166.1 GCA_018716875.1 Candidatus Avoscillospira avistercoris | reverse complement strand
CGGGGTGGGGACGGCGCCCTGTTCCTTTTATGCTGTGTTACGGTTCCACAGGGATTGGAGGAGTTCCGGAGCTTCCAAACCCAATCACGCAAACTGCCACAAACAGCAGATAGACGACGGAAATGCAAAGAACGACAAGCAGGAGCTTCTTCCGACCAGCGGACAGACGCTTCCGCTCAAACACCATGGTAATCACGGACCCGGCAAACAGCACCACAAACGCCGCCATGGTGCCATTGTGAAGCAGGACGGACAGCAGTTTGTCCACAACGCTCGTACTGCTCATATCCCATACCTTCCTTTCCAATTCCTCTCACAATTTATTCAGACCGGCGGGACAGCTCAAAGCTCCAGCAGCCGTCTGGACAGTGCCACGGCCTCGGGACGGCTGTTGGTCAGCTCCACCCGGCCCGGCGTGGTCCGGTCTGTCAGCAAATCCGCCCGCTCCAGCCGCCGCCGGGTCTCCCGTGCCGTGCCGGGGCCGCCGTCGTAGATGGTGACCGGATGGCCCATACACCGCTCAATGGCCCCCCGGACAAAGGGAAAATGGGTACAGCCCAGGACCACCGCCGTAATGGGCACCGTCTCATAGGGCCGCAGAATCTCCCGCAGATACGCTTCCAGCTCCGGACCGTCCACTCTCCCCTGCTCCACGCTCTCCACGATGCCCGGCGCCGGGAGCCGGTAGATTTCCGCCCGGTCCTGATAGGATTCCATCTGCCGGTGGAATTTTTCTTCCCGCAGGGTCATTTCCGTAGCCATGACCAGCACATGGGGATGGTCGTTTTCCAGCACCGCCGGTTTCAGCGCCGGCTCGATGCCCACCACGGGAATCTGGTCGTACCGCTGCCGCAGCAGGTCGATGGCCGCCGCCGTGGCCGTATTGCAGGCCACCACCAGCGCTTTGCATCCGGCATTCAGCAGCCGTTCCGCCGCCGCAAAGGTCAATTGCTGCACCGATTCCGTGGTCCGCGGACCATAGGGGGCGTTGGCGGAATCTCCAAAATATAAAAAGTCCTCCCAGGGCATCCGGCGCACCAGCTCCCGCAGGACGCTGATGCCGCCGTGACCGGAGTCAAATACCCCGACGGGCGCATTCCGTTGCACCATGGTGATCTCCTTCCCGGATTTCCTGGCGGCCGTCTCCAGACCGCCGCGTTATCTTTGTTATCATACCACCATTTGACGGTCCGTGCAACCACAACAAAAATCCCGGCGGTTTTTGTTTACATCCGCCGGACATACTGATATAATATCAAGATAGCAACCCACAGAAAGGAGGAGCATTCCAATTTGCACAAGCTCCTGACCCTCTCCCGGGAATTTATCCGAAAGGCCGATCTGCTGCTGTTGGGTCTGTGTCTGGCGGCCAGTCTTTTCGGTATCATCATCGTGGCCAGTACCACCGCCTATATGGGCTCCACCCGTTTCGTACTGGTGCAGACCCTTGCCATGATCATCGGCATCGGCCTTTATGTGATCTTTTCCTTTATTGATATCGATATTCTGGCCGAGCGACGGGAAATCCTGATGATTTTCAATATCCTGTTTCTCAGTACCCTGTTTATCTGGGGCACCGACGGCGGCACCGGCAACCGCAGCTGGCTGGCCTTCTCCTGGCTGCCCTTCAACATCCAGCCCGGCGAAATCTGTAAGATCTCCTTTATTATTGTATTGGCCAAAACCATGAGCATCTATCGGAACAAGGTTTCCTCGTTCCGCTCTGTTGGACAGATGGTGGCCATTCTGGGCATCAATGTGGCGCTGATTCTGGCGGCTTCCAGCGACGCCGGCGTGGCCCTGCCCTATATCATCGCATTTATTTTCATGGCCTATGTGGGCGGCGTCAACCTGGGCTGGTTCGCCGCCGCCGGTGCGGGTCTGGCCGTGGCAACCCCCATCATCTGGACCCGCTTTATGCAGGACTACCAGAAAAACCGGATTCTGATGATTTTCGACCCCACCATTGACCCCCAGGGCGCCTCCGTCCGCTGGCACACCCTCAACAGTCTGGCCTCCCTCCAGGGCGGCGGCATGACGGGCCAGGGGTTGTTCCACGGCTCCCGGACCCAGACCGGCGGCCTGCTCTTTGCCCAGCATACGGACTTCGTCTTCTCCGCCATCGGTGAGGAGCTGGGCATGGTGGGCTGTCTGCTGGTGCTGCTGCTGCTGACGGCCATCGTCCTGCGCTGCATCTATGTGGGCGTCAAATCCGGCAGCTATATGAACCGGCTCATCTGCATCGGTATCGCCGCCACGTTTATGTTCCAGATTATCGTCAACACCGGCATGTGCATGGGCGTCTTCCCTGTAATCGGCCTGACGCTGCCCTTTATCTCTTACGGCGGCTCCTCTCTGGTGACCACCTTCGCCGCCGTGGGCATTGTCTCCGGCATCCGGATGCGGCCAGCCCCCGACTCCTCCGCCCGGTATATCCGCCCGGCCTATACCCTGTAAACAGAAAAAAGACGCCCTCCGGGGCGTCTTTTTTTGCGGGATTCTTCAAAAATCAGCTGTGGGCCGGAGCCGCGGCAAAGAGACGGCTGGGCAAACCGCTGAGGCGCTTGTTCAGCTGCCGGGCGATAAAGCCCACCAGCAGGGCGGCCACCACGGCACCCTCCCGGACACCGGCCAGACCACCGGCCAGCACCACGGAAAGGACGGCGGCCAGCACCGTCATGGACACATCAAAGGCGATTTTCGACGCGCCGAACTCCCGCTTCCAGGTGGTGCAGACGGCACGGACGAAGGACTCACCGGGCAGCATGGCCACATTGGGCAGCACCTCCAGATAGACGCCCACACCCAAAACCACACAGCCGAACAGCAGAAACGCGAACTGTGCCGGATAGCTGGTGAGCTGGAAGTCCCCCAGCATGGCCGTGGTCAAATCGATAAAATAGCCGAAGGCCACAGAAACGGGGATTTGCAGCCAGTGTTCCAGCTTGAAGTTTTTCCGCAGAATCAACAGCTGCAATGCGATCAGCAGCAGACTGAATGCAATGGTAAACTCTCCCAACGTCAGGGGGAAATTCAGACTCAGCACATAGGGAATGGACGAAATGGGCGACGTGCCCAAATCCGCCCGGGTAATCAGACTGACCCCCAGGGAGTTGACGAACAATCCCACCAAAAACACCAGATACCGCTTCACTTTCTCCAAACTGGTACATCTCCTTTGCAAATCATATAATTATTTACATGTTATCATTATGATAGGCAACGGCGAACCCATCTGTCAATGGCAGTTTGCACAAAAAAGCCCACGCGCCGAAGCGGCTTGCTCCGGCGCGTGGGGCGCTGCGTTGTGGAATTGTCGGGGCGTGTCAGCCGCCGTCGGCGGACAGCTCAGGCAGGTCCGACGACCGTACCGGCGGGACCGGGTTTCCCACCTCCGTATTGTTGGCCAGTTCTGCCGGGTCCACCGGCGTTTCCTCCGGCTCCTCGTCGCCCCAGAGGGAATCGTGGTCCTCGGCCTCAGCGTTGCGGTTCATCAGGGCCATGTTTTTGGCGGCCATGTACATCTCCATGCTGTATTCCATCAGCTTGTTTTCATCCACAGGCGGTACATGGTCCCCCTTGGCAATCCGCCGGAACACCTCCAGAATCTTCATGAAGTTTTCCGCTTCCTCGGCGATGGCCTCGCCCTGCTGCCGGGCGGCTTCGGCGTTTTGGATGTTCATGCTCCAGGCCGACAGCTGCTCCGCGATGGCGCTGGTCTGTTCGTACTCCTCTTCCACGGCGGACAGGGCCTTGGACAGCTCCACCCGGTCATAACTGCTGCCGGCGGCGGGCCCCTCCTTCAACAGCTGGGTCAATTCCTGTTTTCTCTGACGAAGCCAGTCCAGCTGTGTGTTGGCGATTTTTTGCGCTTGACCCAATTTCATATGGACAGCCTCCCTTCGGTCCGTTTTTTGCTGCGCAAAAAGAAACGCGATACCCGTTTCCCGCCCCAGCGGGGCAATCGAAACGGATGGACAAAAACGACAGAGGTTTCTCTACTTATGATTTCGGCCAAAACGGGGAAAACATAATAAGAGCCAGGCGAGACCGGCCAAATTATTTGGTCAGGGTGTATGGTTCCGGGCATAAAACATGCCGGAGCAAAGCGGACTTTGCACCGGCATGGAAAATGTGAAAGCATGCGTTCCGTTTGCCGTCACCCAAATCGCAACCCAGCGATTGCGGTTGCGATTTGGAAAGGAGGAGCAAGGGAGCGGGCGGATGGCGTCTTTTTTGTCCAAAGACAAAAAAGACGCCGGAGCAAAGCGGACTTTGCTCCGACGTGGTGCGAGAGAGGAGACTTGAACTCCCACGACTGTTGTCACACGCACCTCAAACGTGCCTGTCTACCGGTTCCAGCACTCTCGCAGCTGGCATATTGTTTTATGCGTCGATTATTATAACGGCATATACGGGATTTGTCAACAGAATTTTTTGTCAAATGGAAAAAATGGACGCTTTTTCGGCTTGCGTATCGGGTATGTTTCTGATATAATGAATTTTGTTGTAAATTGCAGAGATACGGAGGTTTTCCCTTGCCGAGATTTTTTCTTTCGGACGGCGGTCCCGTGGACGGCGCCATTGTCCTGACGGGACAGCAGGCGTCCCATGCCCGCGTGCTGCGGCTGCGCCCCGGCGATGCCGTGGCGGTCTGTGACGGCGCCGGTACCGATTACGACTGCACCGTGGCGGAGCTGACATCTGACCGTCTGGTGCTGATTGTCCGGGGCTGCGCCCCCTCTGCTTCGGAACCCCGTCTGCGCACCTCGGTCTACATGGCCTTCGCCAAGTCCGACAAGCTGGAACATGTGATTCAGAAAGCGACGGAACTGGGCGCCTGGGAGATCGTGGCCTTTCCCTCCGCTCGCTGTGTCTCCCGGCCCGATGACCGGAGCCTGGTCAAAAAGCTGGAGCGATGGCAGAAAATCGCCGCATCGGCGGCGGAACAGAGCGGCCGCGGCCGGATTCCCACCGTCCGGACCGTTTCCTCCTTTGCCGCGGCTGTGACAGAGGCGGCAGCCTGCGACTGCGCCGCCCTGCTCTATGAGAATGAGCGGTCCGTGACCTTCCGCAGCCGTGTGGAACAGGGGCCCTTTTCCACCGCCGCCATTCTCACCGGCCCCGAGGGCGGCTTTGAGCCGTCGGAGGTGGAGGAAGCCGCCGCCGCCGGACTGGCGGTGTGTACCCTGGGTCCGCGGATTCTGCGCTGTGAGACAGCGCCGCTCTGTGCCTTGACGGCACTGCTGTTCGCCTGTGGCGAGCTGGACTGACTCTATCAGAAAAGGAATGTGTGATCAAATGGCTATGAATCAGCGGCCCGTGCCGCAAAAGAACTCCAACCGCGACGATGACTCCGTCATCTATAAAATCATGGCAGCGCTGGTTATGCTCTGCGTGCTGCTGGTTGGTCTCCAGTTTACCAGCCGTTACTATTCGGTGGTGGGCACCATGTTTACCACCCAATCCGTTTTGCTGGGTGTGGGCATCGCTTCGGCGGTGCTGTTTCTCGGCTCCGTGGGCCTGTGGTTCTACAGCCGCCGTCTGCGGCCCCTGCTCCACTCCTTCTCCTGGATACTGGGCATCTTTTTCCTGGTTGTCGCTCTGAGCTGCTGGGTGCTGTATGTCACCTGGGTCAGCTATATCCCCTATCTGTACGCGGTGTATATCGCTGCGACGGTCCTCTATATGATCGCCATGCTCTATCAGCCGGAGTTCTTCCTGCTGTCCTGCGTCAACATCACCGCCGGCGGCGTGTTCTACGCCCTGAGCCGTCTCTACAACGGCCGTCTCTTTGCCATGGCCCTCTATGCGCTGCTGGTGGTTATCATCGCCGTGGTGGCCCTGGTGGTCTTCAAGGCCCGCAAGACCGATGACGGCATGCTCAAGCTGGGCAAGCGCTCCATTGCCATCGCCACAGCCAACACCTCTCCCCTGCCGGTCTACCTCAGCTGTGTGGTGTGGCTCCTGTGCCTGGTCGTGTCCGCCGTCCTGGGCTCCGTCTTCGCCTACTATTGTCTCTTTGCCGTTGCCGCCTTCGAGCTGGCGGCCGCCGTCTACTACACGGTGAAGCTGGCATAAACAATCGGATGTCTAATTCCCGCCCCTGTCCAATATCCTTGGACAGGGGTGATTTTTTTGAAGCGCCATTCTCTTTTTCGCGGCACGCTGCTGCTGACGGCGGCCAATCTGGGCCTGCGGGGCAGCGCCATGTGTTTTCAAGTCTATCTTTCCAACCGCATCGGCGCCGCCGGAATCGGCCTGTTACAGCTGATTCTGTCGGTGAGCTTTCTGGCCATGACCATCAGCACCGCCGGGGTCCGGGTGGCGGCCATGTATCTGACGGCGGAGGAGTACGGCGCCCGCCGTCCCGGCGGCATGCGCAAGGCTCTGCTGTGCTGTCTGCTCTATGGACTGGTCGCCAGCGTCCTGGGCGGGATGATTCTCTATCGGGCCGCCGATTGGATTGCCGTCTCCTGGATTCGGGATATCCGGGCCGCCTCCAGTCTCCGGGTCCTGGCCTGGGCCATGCCGGTCAACTGTCTCTGGTCCGTCATGGCCGGATATTTTACGGCCTGCGGCCGTCTCAAGCCCCTGGTATGGGTGGAGCTGCTGGAACAGCTTTTATCCATTGCCGCCACCGTGGCGCTGCTGGGCCTGTGGGCCGGCAGCGATGTGGAACGGGCCTGTATCAGCATCCATCTGGGCAACAGCGCCGCCACAGGTATTACCCTGGTGGTGCTGCTGGGTCTGGCCCTGGGCCATCGGACCGGACCCATTCCCGCCGGGCTGTCCATGTGGCGGCGGCTCTTCCGCCTGTGCGTCCCCCTGGCGGCCAACGACACATTACGTTCGGCCCTGTCCACCACGGAGCACTTGCTGATTCCCCGCGGTCTGTCCCGCTCCGGCGGCTCCTCGGAACAGGCCATGGCCGACTATGGTACCATCCATGGTATGGTGTTTCCGGTGATGATGTTCCCGGCCATCGTCTTTCTGGCCCTGGCCGATTTGCTGGTGCCGGAGCTGGCCCGCTGCCGGGCAGCTCTGGACCAGCGGCGCATTCACCATCTGACGGACCGGTGCCTGCGCATGGGTCTGCTGTTTTCCGCCACCGTGGCCGGGCTGTGCTACGCCCTGTCCGGCCCCCTCTGCGAGCTGCTGTACCACAGTGAGACGGCGGGGCTGTATCTGCGGCTCTTTTCGCCCCTGGTGGTAGTCCTGTTTATGGACACTCTGGTGGACGGCATGCACAAGGGTCTGGGTGAACAGGTCTACTGTGTCCGGGTCAACACCCTGACCAATCTGCTGGACGTGGTGTTCCTCTTCCTGCTGCTGCCCCGGTTCGGCATCGCCGGATATTTCTTTACGTTTACCCTGACCCATTTTCTCAACTTCTATCTCAGTCTGGCCCATCTGCTGACGGTCACCGGCTATACGCCCCGGTTTTCCTATATCTGTAAGGTCCTGCTTTGCACGGTGGCTGCGGCTCTGGCCGCCGGAACCACCGCCGCCCTGGCATTGCCGTCCCTGTTGGCCTGTCTGCTGGCCCTGGCCGTCTTCGGCGTGGTCTTCGGCGTCCTGCTGCTCTCCACTGCCGCCTGGACGGCCCCCGACACCCGTTGGCTGCGGTCCGTCACCGGCTGCCGAAGTCTCCATTGACGTTCTCCCACGGTGGACGTATAATAAACAGGCAAAATTTTGAGAAAAAAGGACGGACTTTCCATGTATTTTTTTCGCAACGACTACTCCGAGGGCGCGCTGCCCCAGGTCATGGAGGCGCTGAACCGTACCAATCTCTGCTCCACCGTGGGCTATGGGCTGGATCCCTATTGCCGGGAGGCCGCTGAGAAGATTCGCCACCGGTTCCAATGTCCCGACGCCGACGTGCATTTTCTGGTGGGCGGCACCCAGACCAATCAAACGGTCATTGCCGCAGCCCTGCGGCCCTGGGAAGCGGCCATTGCCGCCGACACGGGCCACATCAATGTCCATGAAACCGGGGCCATTGAGGCCACGGGCCACAAGGTCTGCACTGCCCCCCATGTCAACGGCAAGCTGACGGCGGACGCCATCCGCTCCGTCTTCGCCGCCCACGGCAACGGCAAAGACGAGCACATGGTGGCCCCCAAGCTGGTATACATCTCCAACGCCACAGAGCTGGGCACGGTCTACACCAAAAAGGAGCTGGAGGACATCTCTCATACCTGCCGGGAGCTGGGTCTCTATCTCTTTTTGGACGGCGCCCGTCTGGCCCCGGCCCTGACCAGCCCCGGCAACAAGGTGACGCCGGAGGACTTGGCCGACCTGTGCGACGCCTTCTACATCGGCGGCACCAAGAACGGTCTGCTGTTCGGTGAGGCCCTGGTCATCACACGGGACAGCCTCAAGGGCGGCTTCCGCCACGCCATCAAGCAGCGGGGCGGCATGCTGGCCAAGGGCCGTCTGCTGGGCCTGCAATTCTCCACCATTCTCGACGATGATTTGTGGCTCCAGGCCGGCGCCCATGCCAACGAGCAGGCCGCCCGGCTCAGCGCCGGTCTCAAAGAATTGGGCTACGATATGGTGGTGGACTCCCCCACCAATCAGCTGTTCCCCATTCTGGAAAACAGCCAGATTGCCCGGCTGGAGCAGGAGTTCAGCTTTGAGCATTGGGCCGCCGTCAGCGACACCCATACCGCCGTCCGCTTCGTCACCTCCTGGGCCACCAAGCCCGAGGCTGTGGACGCCCTGCTGGCGGCGCTGCGGCGGTGACGGTCCAGCATCCCCTGCCGCCGCTGTTCAACGAGCGGTCCAGGGTGTTGATTCTGGGCAGCTTTCCCTCGGTGAAATCCCGGGAGGGGATGTTTTTCTATCACCATCCCCAGAACCGCTTCTGGAAAGTCCTGGCCGCCGTCTTTGGCTGTCCCGTACCGGAGACCATCGAGGAAAAGCGCCGCCTGATTCTGGACCACGGACTGGCCCTGTGGGACGTCATCGAGCGGTGCGAAATTGTCGGGTCCTCGGATGCCTCCATCCGGGACGCGGTCCCCACGGACCTGTCCCGGATTCTGGACCATGCCCCCATTGAAGCCATCTTCTGCAACGGCTCCACAGCCTACCGGCTGTATCAGAAGCACCAGCAATCCCGCACGGGTCTGGAAGCCCGGCTGCTGCCCTCCACCAGTCCGGCCAATGCCGCCTGGCAGCTGCCCCGTCTGGTGGAAGCGTGGCAGGTGGTTGGAAAGGAGGCGTGAGGAAGATGGAGGAAGAACAGCTGTTCAGCGGCTTCTGCCGTCAACAGGACCAGACCCGCCGGGTGTTCTTTTCCTACGAAGTGACGGAAGCAGGCCGCAAACTGTCCGACTGTGACTGTTCCTTTTTCCACTGTCCGTTTACCGACAGCTGTGTGATTGCACAGGAAGCAACGGCCCATTGTGGAAAATAACCCGTAAAAAATCCGTGAATTTCTGAGAAATTCACGGATTTTCGTTGTTTTTATCAAAATATTATACCACAATATCTTTCATTTGCCCATCCGGCAAAGCGTCTGATATGAAGACCGCACCGTAAAACCGTTTGTAGAATTGTCCAATCCAGCCTTCCCATGGTATACTGCTGCTATCAGAAATGCACAATACCATTTGCATTGGAGGACACAGAACCATGATGACACCCAAGG
>DVJJ01000165.1 GCA_018716875.1 Candidatus Avoscillospira avistercoris | reverse complement strand
CTCAGTTGATGGGAGACGGAAAGGGGAAAGCGCTTTTTGAGATTGGAGAAGGACACAAATATGCCTCCCGTGTTTTTGCTATAAACAGAACGCTGGTGTATCCACACACGGATACACCAGCGTTCTGTTTGGCGCTTGCTTGAATTTCTCAGATGTCCAGCGCGGCGTGGTAGCCCCAGTAAACCGCATTGGTGATGGTGGACACTTTGACCGCATCACCGATGACCCGGACAAAGGGGGCACAGTCCTGAAGCTGCTCCACCACAGCCGTATTGGAGCGCTGGCCCAGGGCGCAGATGACGGTGGTGCCGGGTACCAGCACCTCGTTGCCCTCCTTGTCCTGACAGAGAACGCCGTCCTTGCGCACCTCCATACCCCGGTAGCCGGTATGGGCGGTGACATACTGGTCCAGCTCTTTGAGCAGCAGGGGGCGGTGGCGCACATTGGCGTCGGGAGCCAGCTCATCCCGCATCTCCACCAGATGTACCTTCTTGCCCTCCATGCCCAGATGGATGGCGCACTCGCAGCCGGCCAGACCGCCGCCAAAGACCACCACATCGTCGGTGACCTTGTCCTTCTCCAGGTAGTAGTTGTTGACCACCACCACATTGTCTCCATCCAGACCCTTAATGGGGGGCACCAGAGGACTGGAACCCACCGCGATGATGAGGGCGTCGGGGGCCTCTTTGGCCGCGTATTCGGCTGTGACCTCCGTGTTCAGGCGGAATTCCACCCCGGCCTCCCGGGCCAGCTTGGCATAGGTCCCCGCGAGCTGATACATCTCATACTTGAAGGGCAGGGCCTGCTCGCTTTTCAGGATGCCGCCCACCTCAGACTCCTTCTCGCACAGGATGACATGATGGCCCCGACGGGCGGCGGTGTATGCGGCGTACAGGCCGCCAGGGCCGCCGCCGGCCACCAGGACCTTTTTCTTGACCGGAGCGGGATAGACCTCCACGCCCTCAATCTCACGGCCAATTAGCGGGTTGACCGTGCAGCGGCGGGTGGCTGTGGCGGCGCGCTCTGCCATGCAGGTGAAGCAGCGCAGACAGTGGACAATCTCCTCGCTGTGGTTTTCCGTGACCTTGCGGGGCAGCTCCGGGTCTGCCAGCAGCGCCCGTGCCATATACACCACATCGGCCTTGCCCGAGGCGATAATCTCCTCCATCTGGGCGGGGTCGTTCAACGCGCCGATGGTGGCCACCGGGACAGAGACATGCTTCTTGATCTCAGCGGCCAGATAGACATTACAGCCATGTTCTTTGAACATGGAGGGGTGGGTGTCACCAAAACCGCGCTGATAGGTACCGGCGGATACATGGAGCAGATCAATCCAAGACTCGATCTGCTGGGCGATGCGGACACCCTCCTCCAGGGCGTAGCCCCCCTCAAACAGCTCAGAGCCGCTCATACGGAACTCGATGGGGAACTGGGGCCCCACAGCGGCGCGGACGGCATCCAGCACTTCGCAGGCCAGACGGCAGCGATTTTCCAGAGAGCCGCCGTACTCGTCCTCCCGCTTGTTGAAATAGGGGGAGAAGAACTGGTTGAGCAGCCAGCCATGGCCGCCGTGAATCATAATCATCTCAAAGCCGGCGCGCTTGGCCAGCCCGGCAACCCTGCCATAGGCCGCCACGATTTCAGCAATCATTTCACGGGTGAGGGCTTTTACCTGCACCCCGTCGGGACGGACGGTGTCGGAGGGGCCCCACTGGCACATCTCATGCTGACGGGTCTTGTCGGTCATGTAGGTGCCGGCATACATCCCGGAGTGGGACAGCTCCAGGCTGGGGATGGCGCCGTGGCGGCGAATGGCATCCGCGGTATAGGTGGCGGAGGCCAGGGAGTTCAAAATGGCGGTGTCCAGGTGATAGGCGTGAGAACCGTCCGTCTGGGGGTGTACCATGCACTCACTGACGGTGACCGCGGCGGCGCCGCCCCGGGCACGCAGCTCATAAAAGGCGGTGGACTTGGGGCCGATGCAGCCGTCGTTGGTGATGTCCGTTCCCCCCATGGGGGCAGAGAACATCCGGTTGCGGAAGGTGACACCAGCTATTTTGATGGGTGCACACAAATGCGGGAATTGACGTGTCATGGAAGTCCTTTCCTTTCCTGATATAAAATATAGATTAACGGGATTTTTTGCTGACCAGTCGGTAGACAAAGGTCATCACAACACCGGCGATGCTCAGACCGCAGGCGATAAGGAAGGCGCGGTGATAGGTTCCGTCGGCGCGCAGGACAGAACCCATGATGCTGGGGCCGAAATAACCACCAATGGCAAAGCCAATGAACATGATGCCATAGTTGACGCTGTTGTTCTTGGGGCCAAACTGGTCGGCGGTAAAGCCGGGATAGACCCCCATAAAAGCGCCAAAGCACAGACCGACAATGGAACTGCCGACATAGTAGAGGGCGACCGCCTCCGGGGTGGAGGAGTAAAGGCACAGCAGACCCACCACAGCCAGCAGACAGGACAGCGCCAGTGTGTTGACACGGCCAATTTTGTCCGAGAGGAAGCCGGCAGCAATGCGGCCGAATACATTGAACAGAGAGAGGACAGACACAGCGGTGCTGGCAGCCATCGCACTCAGCGCGACCATGTTCTGGCCAATGGCAGAGGACTGAGACGTGATCATCATGCCGCAGAACGCGCCGCAGCACAGCAAAATGGCCATGACATAGAAAGTCGGCGTACGGAGCATCTGTTTCCAATCCAGATTGACCGGAGCCGCGGCGGAAGAATGGGCAGGAGGCGTCCAGCCATCCGGTACAAATCCATCGGGACACGGTATCATCAGCAACGCCACAAATGCCAGCACGACAATAAAGATCACACCCACAATTTGAAAGGCAGTAGGGGCGTCAAACGCCTGGACCAGTGCCGTGACCACAGGCGGCAGGACCACACTGCTGAACCCATAGACCGCCGTTGTGATACCGCCGATCAGGCCGCGCTTGTCCGGGAAAAACTTGATACAGCTGCTCACCGTGGCGCCGTATGCCATGCCAAGACCAAGGCCGCCAATGAGGCCGTATGTAAGAATCAATCCGCCCACGCTTGTGGCAAAGCCGGACAGCAGCATTCCGCCGCCCCACATGACGCCGCCAATCAGCATCACCATACGGGGCCCAAAGCGGTCATTGAACCAACCACCGCTGATCATGGTGATGGGGCCGACGGAGTTGGCAATGGTGTAGACAATGGCAAGATCGGCTGTTGTCAGGGGAACGCCGGTTACACTTGTCAGATGTTCTGCCATGGGAGAGGCAAAGACACTCCAGGTGTAAATGGAGCCAAGGCACAGATTG